>NZ_JBCFQL010000015.1:0-102099 GCF_041729725.1 Flavobacterium zubiriense
AAGAAGAGGAGATAAATGTCCTTTTTAGGAAAACAAAGAGGATATTACAAATAGTCTACAACCTATTGTTTTTAAAGTCTTTGCGAATAATATAAGATGTAATTGAGGAAGAAACAAGACTTTATGTTAATAACTAAGTTTCCATAGTATTGTAAAATCATATAATTTTGGTAAAAAATAAACCTATAAGTTGATTTAATGAAAATAGTTCCTATATTTGTCCAAGAAAATAAGCGCGAGGGATTATTTTCTATTCACTTAAAAGGTGAACTTGAAGATGAAGTAACCAAGTGTATTGAACAATGGTTATTGAATCCTCAATATTTATACGATTTTTTCACTTTACATCAAGACGATTTAAATAGTGGTTATTATGGAAAAACAATCAACATACAACAAGCAATTAATTACACCCGGAAAGAAGCCGAATATTTATTTGACCAACTCGAAAGTTTGGCAATTTCAGGAACAAATATCGGCGGTGACAACCTGTCGATAGTATTCCAACCTTTACGCAACCTAGACTACACGCAAAAAGAGCTTCAACAAGTCAAAGCCAAAACACAAATTCAAAAAAAATGGTTGCGCATGTATGCAATTAAAATTGGACCAAACACATTTATTGTTACTGGCGGAGCAATAAAATTAGTTGGGACTATGGACGAAAGAACTCATTTACTCAAAGAAAAACAAAAATTAGACGACATTAAATATTATCTGAAAGAAGAAGGAATTCTAGATCAAGATGATTTTGAAGTGTATGAAATTTAATATATGGAACTAAACGAAAGATTAGACAAGTTTGAAAAATTAGTAAGCGACAAGCCTTCTAATTTTCTTTCAAAGTTGGCTTACTATAAAGCCAACAAAAAATGGATAGATCAATCTTCAAAAGTTGCGATTAATGTTCTAGAAGCATTAAGCCAGAAAGGATTGTCTCAAAAAGATCTAGCCCAAAAAATGAATGTTTCAGCACAACAGGTAAACAAAATTATCAAGGGAAAACAAAATTTAACCTTTGAGACTGTAGGTAAACTTGAAACAGCTTTAGAAATTTCATTAATGGAGATTATTGATCATAAACCAATAACAGAAATTAAAACTAATTCAACTCAAATAAAATCAGCACCAACAACATTAATAAATGAGTTTATTTTAAGAACCGATAAAAAAGAAATTCCTTTAACCATAAGACCTCAAATGAGAGTTGTACATAAAAGAATGACTTATTCAAGACCTCGAAATCAATTTGCGATTGCTAGATAATGGAAAACAATAAGAAAGAAATAGAGTTTAGCATTAAAGGTATTAAGACTGAGCAATTTGCTTTGTTTGAAGAAAATCATCTGGACAAAGGCAAAATTAATTTAGAGACCAATTTATCTTACGGTTTAAATACAGAGGAGAGAGATTTTGTAATTTCAATGAAATTTACTTTTGAAATGAAAAAGAAGCCTTTCATTACGATTCAAGTAAATTGTAATTTTGAGATTGGAATTGAATCTTTCAATGATTTAATAGTTAACGAGGAAATTGTTATTCCTAGTTCTTTTATCGCTCATATGGCAATGATAACTGTAGGTACGTCAAGAGGAATTCTACATGCTAAGACAGAAGGAACAATTTTTAATAAGTACATCCTACCAACTCTTAATGTAGCGCAGATGGTTCCAGAAGATGCAATTTTTGATTACAAATAAATTAAAAATAATATTAAAAAAGGCATACAATTCGGTAACATAAAAAAGTAAAACAACGTAAAGCATTGGTTTTACTGCTAGTCATACTCCTTGGTTCGAGCCCAAGAGAGGGAGCTTCCTAGAAAGCCATTCAAGAAATTGAGTGGCTTTTTTTTTGGTCTGAACTTAGCAAACAAAGACTTTACAAAAGTTACGGATAGAAATGGATCAATCCGAAAACCTGTGGAGTTAAAAAAAAATTACCGCAGAGAACGCTCAGTTTTATACCCTTAGCTTTTATAAAAATCGAAAGTTCGCAAAGCTTTGTATTGTCTTAGCTTTGCGAACTTTATACTTTTAGAAACACATTTTTAGATTAAAATCTTTACGCTCTCTGCGGTAAAAAATAATTAGAGTGTATTTTTATGTTTCTCCAAAACATTTAGCATTAATCCGTTTTTAGTTTACCAGCAATTGATAAGCAATTACATTATTGTGGTTAAACGTTGGGACATACAACATGTTTTCTTTGGGGTTATAACCCAAATCAGCGGTGTTCATTTGGCCCTGTACGTCCTGCAATTTCTTTACTTCGCCATTGGCTTTTACATAATAAATTAATCCTGCCCAGCAGCTCACTATAAAATCACCGTTTTTAAGTTGTTCCAGTCCATCACCTGGCTTTTCGAAACCTTTGGCCAGAACGCTTCTGTTTTTGTGTTTATCAACTTTTAAAAGTTCTGTATTGGCTAAAACATACAGGTTTTTATTGATCCATTTTAAACCATTAGCACCGGTCACGTTTTCTAAATAAAGTTCGCTTTGCCCATTTTTTATACGGTGTATTTTATTGGTACGGGTATCCGAAACATAAACCACTCCTTTATCATCTACTGTTACATCATTCAAAAAAACGGCTTTTTCAATTTCCAGTTTATTAATGATTTTTCCACTAGGAATATCAATACTTACTACAGCGGTGATATCAGCCACAAAAAGGGTATTTTTAAAACGTGCCAAGCCTTTAGGTGCATCTAAACCTTCAACCCAGTTCTCATTGCTTATAGAGCCATCCGTATTAAGAATAGCCACTCCGCCCTTTCCATCTTTTACATTCCCTGCACCATCAATCAGACTTACATATAATTTGTTGTCAGCAACACTGTAAAGCACTGATTCCGGTACTGGTAGATTTTTGCTCTCCCAGATGGGTTTTGAAAGTTGTTGGGCTTTTGAAGTCAAACTTAACAGCAAAACAACGAATAGTGTTCCTAATTTATATTTCATATTATTTTAAATATTGCGTTATACATCATGATTAATAACAAAAGTAAAATTTATTAACCAATTAAAAAACATCAAGTTACGTTTATCGGATACTAAAAGAGTCATAAGATGAATTAAATATCCTTCTTATGACTCTTACTTATTTTTCAAAAAAACTATTAATTCACCAAAACCACAGCTCCATTGCAAGGAATACTTACTTCTATTTCCTGATTTTTTTTCAGTTTTATGGTGGTTAGTTTTCCGTTCAATTGTGCGTCATCGGTGAATTGTTTCAATTCAGAACCCCCAGCAATCATAGGGAGTTTTACTTTAATTTTAATAGTTTCTTTTTGAGCATTTATTCCAGCTACATACCATTTATTCCCTTGACGGCGTGCTAAAATGGCGTACTTTCCTGGATAACCATCAATAAATTTAACTTCATCCCAGGTTGTTGGTACTGTTTTCATAAAGTCAATTGCCCATTTTGGCGCATCAGTTAAATTGTTTGGTGCCAATGCAAAATGCTGCACACCACTTTGAAACAACACTGCCGTCGCCAAAGCATAAACATCAGAAGTCAGTCGTTTAGAACCTTTATTAGGCGTGTTTTTATCATTGTAAAACTTGTTCAAAGCGCTTCCGCCAAAATCCATGCTTCCTACCGTATTTCGAATAAAAGTATGCAGCGTAGCACTAAAAGCCTCTAAATTATTGCTTTCCTGAGTAAAGAAAAGATTTTCACTTGCCAGTACCGCTTCACTAGAAGCATAATTAGGATACATTC
Organism: Flavobacterium zubiriense; assembly: GCF_041729725.1. Taxonomy (NCBI): domain Bacteria; kingdom Pseudomonadati; phylum Bacteroidota; class Flavobacteriia; order Flavobacteriales; family Flavobacteriaceae; genus Flavobacterium; species Flavobacterium zubiriense. Next base: position 3,736 of record NZ_JBCFQL010000015.1, read on the forward strand.
TTTCCCATCCACGCGGCAGAGTCGTTCCGTGAAAAATGACCATAATTCCGTAATCATTGGCATCGAATAAAATATCTTCGTATAGCTTCATGGTTTCTTGTTTGTCACCACCAAAAAAGTCTACTTTGATACCTTTGATTCCAATGCTTTTCATCCACGCCATTTCTTTACGGCGTGCAATACTATTATCCATTTTTCCTCTAGGCGTTTGAGGCGCATCATTCCAATATCCGTTAGAATTATACCATAAATACAAACCAACACCTTTACTAGCTCCATATTTTGCTAAAGCCTCTACCTTGTCACGCCCTACCTGAGTATCCCAAAGCGCATCAACTAAAAGTGTTTGATAACCCAAATCTGCGCTAAAATCAATATATCGTATTTGTTCCTCATAATTCATGCTTTTCTCCATACCAATAATCCAGCTCCAAGTTCCCTTGGTGTATTGGTATTTCTGAGAAGCTTCGTAACGAGGTTTCACTAAATCAAAAGGAACTGTTGTAGTTACAATAGGCTCTAAACTTTCGCCAACAGTAATCGTTCGCCAAGGTGTTTCACCAGGAAGCCTAATTCCAGGAGTGGATGAACCAACGCCATTGTTTTCGCCTTGCATAGGAAAACCAATAGTATACAACCCTTTTTCGTGACCAATTAATCTACTGGCGCAATAGTAACTGTCCACACCTGTTTCTGAAATTAAAACCCAGCCATTATTTTTAAGTTTGAAAAGACAAGGAAAAGTATAACCTTCTCCTTTTCCGTTTTCACCTACTGGCGCATCAACAACATACGGAATTTCGTAACTAGGCATTGTTCGCTCCCATCCGACCATTGCTTTACTTTGTGCCGAAAGAAACGAAGTCGTTCCTGCTGGAAATAAAAACCCAGATGCCTCTTCCTGAACAACTGCTGCAACCGTTGATTTTTGCGGATATACTTTATACTTAAAAGCCACATCATTGTTACTCACTCTAAAAGTAATATCAATAACGGATTCTTTATTTTTTGTGAATGAAAATACGGTTTCATTGGCTACATAATGAACCTTACTTTGTTTGATATTAGGCAATTCGTACGTTTCATCAATTTTGTTTTGGATTTGTTTTTCCTTTAATTCTAAACCAGTGCTAAAATCTCCAATATTGGTTTTTAATCCAATAGGCGAAGGTTCTAGAAACAACTTTCCTTTGTATGAAACACTATAAGTTGGTGTTCCATTGTTTACAGCCAAATTAACAATAAGTTTTCCGTCGGGGCTTGTTACAACAGCGTGCTGTGCTTGCGCATTGGTTACAAAAAAACTAAGTAACAAAAAGCAATACAATGATTTAAGATTCATAAATAGATTTGATTTTAAAATTGAAAGGATCATTTTTTAATTTCTAAATGGTTTGGAAAACCAAAAATACCAAATATTTATTGGTTTCGAAATAATAAAGTGTAAAATACACACTATTTATATGAAACGAAGAAAAAACTTATTTACTAACACCAAAATATGAAATCAGCAATCGTTAATCTCAATCAAAAATTCCTTAACTTAATGACATTGGAGGAGAGGCAGCAAAAACTGAATATTTTATTTTTTTTGCACAAAAAAAGACAGCAATCACTGTCTTTTATCATTTCGAAAATTAAATTTTATTGTTTTAAAACATCATTAGATGGGGCGTATTTTTTTTGCCAATCAGGATATTTATCCAATACTTTTTTAGGCTGATAGGTGTACCAGGAATAGCCACTGCGTCGTTCTACGCTAACCTCTGCCAAGGAATACAACAACTCACTATTGCGGTCACAAAAAAGAGGTTTATTAGTTCCTAATTCATAAAAACGAGTCCAGATAGGAGCTGCTGTCGAATCGGCTACCACACGAATATCGTTTTTTACGGTTTTGAATTTTGATTCGAATGCTTCAATCTCAAAAGATTCGATTCGGGTGTTGTAAATTTTAGAGTCTTCAAACCATTTTACAGCACCTTGTATCGATTGAATAATTCTTTCGTTTGGATTTTTGATTTTCATCAAAAACAAAACTACATTCACACTCTCGGAATTACTAATACTTGGTGGTTCAAATTTTCGAGCCCAAACAGGTGCTAAACTTACTTCGTCATGTTGCTGACACCAAGCGGTAAGTCTGCCATTATCTTTAATTTGCATGTTCAAAATACAATCAATTCCTTTATGGTATGACTCAGTCACTTTCGACTTTAATGTTGCATCAACAAAAGTAAAATTGGGATTGTTATTAACTATCTTGTCTAACAAATCCATTATTCCCATATAAACTCCATCATTGAAAGTAATATAGCGACTGTAATTTTTTTCTAAAGGAAAATATTGTGGCCAGCCTCCATTAGCATACTGTGCATCAATAATAAATTGGATTCCTTTTTCGCAGGCTTCTTTGTATTTTTCAATTTTAGTCGCAGTATAAACCTGAGCTAAATAATAGACATGTGTATAAGTGGTCTCGTTGTCAAAAGTGGTATGCAAAGCAGTCTTTGAAGAGGCTACTTTATCCATTTGTTCCGGAGTTAGAATGGCCTTCATATCATAATTTTTTGGCCAGCCTCCATTGGCACGCTGAAAAAGAATCATATTATCGGCAATTTTTGCGTAATCAGATTCTGGATATCGCGCTTGATTAGGAACCGGATTTATTAAATTGGTTGCGTCTTTAATTCCGTACCAATGTCTTTCGCTATCACCAAAAGCTTTTGTACTTATTACAGCATCTTTATTATCTGATTGGGCATTTATAAAAGCATTTGATAGCGCAAATACAATCAGAAATACCAAATAATTCTTGTTTTTAAATGTCATTGTTTATAATTTATTAGGATTGTTTAGAACTTAGAGTGTTAAAAACTGATTTGGTTTAAGCAAATTAGATAAAAAATCACCAGAATTAACTAACTCTGGTGATCTTGATTTGTTTAGAGCCTGTTTAAATTTATTTATTTTTAATAAATTTTCTTTTTCTCCGTCCCGCCGCGGCGGGTGGAAAATTTCTTAAAAATTCATCAAAATTACATCCGCCACGGCGGAATAGGGAAATTAATTTTGATGAATTTTAAACAGGCTCTTATTTTATGTTTAGAATTTCACAGCGCCTTTAGGAACTGTTTTTCCAATGAACGTTTTCTTAGATAAATCAGTATTTGATGAAGAATTCAGTTTGATTTTCTCAGAAGCTTCTCCATTGACAGAAACTGCTTTTGGTGAAGTCGAATTAAAATCAACATTTTCAATCGTCATATTTTTAACATTATACACATCAAAAATTGCAGGGTCTTTAATATCTAAAGTGGCATTTGTAATTTTAATTCCGTTGGCATCAACAATTGTAAAACCTTTATCTGCCTTCGCTTTCAAATTAGTAATTTCGATATTTTCCAAATTCATTTCAGGTAAACCTTGTAAAAATACCGCTTGATTAGCTCCTGCAATTGTGATGTTTTTCATCGAAATATTCTTGAACTGTGGTGTTTTTTCATCAACAGGAACTGCTTTATTTACCACAGGAGTTCCACCTTCTTCCAGAGTTTCAGCAATTGATTTTCCTCCATAATACAAATTGAAAGAAATAGCCTGAGATGGAATGTCAGTCATGAAGATATCAGAAATAAATATGTTTTCAACAACTCCTCCACGACCTCGATTGCTTTTAAAACGCAATCCAACGTCAGTCCCCATAAAAGTACAGTTAGAAACGTGCATATTTTTTACACCGCTAGACATTTCGCTACCTACGGTAACTCCACCATGACCGTGATACACAATATTGTTTCTGATAATAATATTTTCGCAAGGCACCGCACGATCACGACCGTCCTGATCTTTTCCTGATTTAATACAAATGGCATCGTCACCTACATCAAAACTAGAGTTTTCTACTAAAACATTTTTGCAAGATTCTACATCAAGACCGTCTCCGTTTTGAGAAAACCAAGGATTACGAACCGATACATTTCGAACAATTAAATCCTCAATCATCAATGGATGAAGATTCCAGGCTGGAGAATTTTGAAAAACTGGCCCGTCAAATAGTACTCTTTTACTGTTTTGAATACTTACTAATACGGGACGAAGAAAATCATGAATTTTTTCGAAATCTTCTTTAGTTTTTAAATCCAAACGTACATTTTGATCCGCACCTTTAGAAGCATTCATAAAAACTTCTGATGGATACCAGCTCGTTTTTGACTCATTAACAACGCCACCCGAAGCAACAAATTTTTTCCATTGGCTTTCTGTAAGTTTGCTTCTTTTAACTTGTCTCCAAACCTCGCCTGAACCGTCCCAAACTCCTTTTCCTGTAAAAGCAACGTTTTCTAGATTCTTACCATAAAGTGGCGAAATACAACGCCAAGTATTTAATCCTTCAAAACTAGTTTCTACTAATGGATACAAACTTTTGTCCGGTGAAAATTTAATTAACGCTCCCGTTTGTGCATGCAATTCAAGATTACTCTTTAAAATAATAGGTCCTGTTAACCAAATTCCAGGAGGAATAATCACTTTTCCACCGCCTTTTTTAGAAATGGCATCAATAGCGTTAGCAAAGGCCTGGGTGTTTAAAACATCTCCGCCACTAACTGCGCCAAAATCTTTAATGTTTACTGAATTATTTGGAATAATTGGCTCCCTAACAATAGCCATTTTAAATTCAATTCCTTCATAGTTTCCATTGGAATTTGAAGTTTGAGCAACACTATTTTGCGACCAGCTGGATAGCATGACAACAAAAGCAGCAAACAGTAAATTTCTTGATTTATTTTTCATACTCGTTTTTTTATGGATTATTTTTTGAATTTAATAATAAATGTAATCGATTGCCTTGCAAATATATTTAAAAATAATTGATTTCCGTGACATAAGATTGCTCCTCTTTTTAATCCTTTTCAAATAAGATTAAATAATAGCAAAAATTATGAGACTTTTAATATAATTAAACTTATCTTTAGATGAATTTAAAAGCCTTACAGTATGAAAACAATAAAAAATATAACATTAGGCGCATTAGTCCTTTTGCTCAGTTCATGTACTTCAACAGTAAAATTTCCTATTTCAAGTATTACTCCCGCAGCTGTAATTTCGGCAAAAATGAAACATGATAAAAACAAAAACAATCTCATCGAAATTAATGCTAGCAATCTAGCAAGTCCAGATCGACTTAATCCACCAAAAGACAATTATGTAGTTTGGGTTGTCACTAAAGAAAATGGCACAAAAAATGTTGGGTTATTAACTAATAAAAATGCAAAAAAATCAAGCCTCAATACAACAACACCTTTCGAGGTAGAAGAAATTTTTATTACTGCCGAAGAAAAAGGCAATCTCTCTTATCCTTCAGGAATAGAAATCTCGAGAATTAATTTTTAAAATTATTTGAAATTTACAAAAATAAAAAAGCCCTCTTTTCATTTCTGAAAAGAGGGCTTTTTTATTTCTATTAGTGATTTATTAATTGGTAGAATTAATGCTTAGGGTTGCGGGTTTTAAACCTTTTCCAGTAACGATTAACTCTATGTTTCCAGCTTCTTTGAGGGATTGTACTGTAACCACTAACTTTCCACTAAATAGTTTCATTGTGGGTAGATGAAATTGTTCTAATGAAGTCGCATCGCCATTACAAGCTGCTCTGTATTTTCCTTTCCCTTTTACTTTAAATTGCAATTGATTGGTAAGTGTAGGACATGGAACTCCGTTTTTATCCACCACTGAAACAGTAACATAAGACAAATCTTTACCATCTGCTTTTATGGTTTTTCTATCGGCATCCAATACAATTTGGTACGCTTTTCCAGCAGTATGAATTTCCTCTTCGGCAACAGCTTTTCCGTTTTTATCAAAAGCAACTACTTTAACCGTTCCAGGTTCGTACTTCACATCCATCCACATCAAACGGTATCTGTTTTGCGGTGTTGCATTACTCTTTTTTTGAATTCCCATACTTTTCCCATTTACAAAAAGCTCTGCACTATCATAATTGGTGTACACAAAAACAGGTGTTATTTCTCCTTCACGTCCTTCCCAATTCCAATGTGGCAAAATATGCAAGGTTTCTTTTTCGGTGTTCCAACGGCTTCTGTACAAATAGAATCGATCTTTAGGCAACCCTGCTAAATCACTAATCCCAAAATAAGAACTTCGAGAGGGCCAACTTTCATCGTAAGGCGTAGGTTCGCCCAAATAATCAAAACCAGTCCAAACAAATTCGCCTATAACCCATGGTTTATCATCTTGTAAAACAAAATCTTCATCGGGCACATTCGACCAACTGCAGGCTTCTAAATCATAAGAAGAACTTTGGAAATCAGGATATTGTTTGTTTTTTTCTTGCACCACAGGGAACTTATAAATTCCTCTTGAACTCACGGTAGAAGCCGTTTCTGAACCTAAAATAAACCCTTGTGGGAATTTTTTAAAAGCTTCCTCATACAAATGCACCCGATAATTCAATCCCGAAATGTCTAACAAAGCTCCAAAACCAGATTCCATAGTTGCTTTTACCTGATCCATACCCACAGTAACCGGTCGCGTAGGGTCTTCTCTATGGAAAATTTCCTGTAGCCATTTGGCACGCTTAACTCCCGCTTCTCCCCATTGATCAGGAACTTCATTCCCAGAACTCCACATTACAATAGAAGGATGATTTCTGGTAGCATGAATTAAATTAACGATGTCTTTCTCAGCATAAGCTTCAAAAAATCGATTGTATCCATTTTTTACTTTTGGCTTTGCCCATTCGTCAAAACTTTCGGCTAAAAACATAAAGCCCATTTCGTCACACAATTCTAATTGTTCCAATGACGGCATGTTATGTGAACTACGAATTGCATTACAACCCATGTCTTTTAAAATAGTCAATTGACGACGCAAAGCAGCCATATTTATTGCTGTTCCTAAAGGTCCTAAATCATGATGCAGGCAAACGCCTTTAAATTTTCGAACCTCGCCATTTAAACTAAATCCTTTATTGGCTTCGTATTTTATATCACGAATTCCAAAACGAGTGGTAACCTCATCTTTTAATTCGTCTCCTACAAACCATTGCGAAACGGCTTTGTACAAATAAGGACTTTCCGGACTCCACAATTTTGGATTGTCAACTTTAATGTTTTGATCGAATTCGGTTCCAAATTTTGTAGTGGTTTTTTCCGAACTTAATTTTTGTCCATCGGCATCAAAAACAGTCGTAACCAAATAACCATTTTCGCCAGTAGCCTTTGTTTTTACATTTACTTTAGCTGCTTCTTTACTAATAAATGGTGTTGTAATGGAAGTTCCCCATTGATCGATACTTTCCTTGTTTTTTATAATCAAACTTACTTTTCGATACAAACCAGCACCTGGATACCAGCGTGAAGCAAATTCTTTATTGGTTAGCTTTACAGCCAAAGTATTCTCTCCTGCGTTGATGAGATCAGTTACATCAAAATAAAAATAGCTGTAGCCATACGCCCATTCGCCTACCTTTTTCCCGTTTAGATAAATTTGTGGTTCACTCATAGCCCCTTCAAAAAGCAGAATCACTTTCTTTCCCTTTTCTGCTGCCGAAATCGAAAATTTATTTCTGTACCAAGCCGAACCTACATGAGGCAAAGCACCTGTTCTTCCTGTTTTTTCGGAAGCTACTTTTTCGCCATTTTGAACAATGGCTACTTTTTGTTTGTCAATTTCTTTATCAAAAGGACCGTAAATAGCCCAATCGTGTGGAACAGTTACTTTTTCCCATTTCGAATCATTAAAATTGGATTGAAAAGCATTTTCAAAATCTCCTTTTTGAAACTTCCAGTTGCTATCCAATTCCCTTACTGTACGTACTTGAGAAACCGAAATTTGTGTTATAATAAAAAAGGTAACCAGGAAAATTCTAAACTGTGTCATCGTAAATGTTGTATATTTTAGTTGTTATAATTGCTGCTTATGAATGCAAAATTATTTAGAGCCGTTATAAAATTTCATTCCCAAAGTTGCTTTATTATTTGAGTCAAATAATGTAGCATTATCCCAGTGAGAACCTTTTCCCCAAAGCGTACTACAGTCAGTGGAAACCCAAGCAGGTTCCCAATAAATTAATCCTTCGCCACCAGAAGTAACAACAATTTCTTTCAGCTTTTGTAAATAAGCTAACTGTCCCTCTTGAGTTGCAGCATAGCCATTAATCAAGGCACCAGAATCAAGTATATTGTTAGCACTATCATTATTATTTAAAGTAAACGGATAGGCTGTTTCAACAATCATCAGTCTTTTTTTATAGGTATCTACCAATGTTTTAATAGGCACCGAAACATCATTTAATTTGTATTTAGACCATAAAGGGTAATAGGATAATCCGATCCAATCAAAATCAGTAACGCCATTTTCAGTTGCTTCTTTAAACCACCACAAGCCATTTTCTGGTTGAGCAATATGAAGCATAACCCCTATTTCTTTGTTTTTATCTTTTGAAATATCTCTTACCGCTTTAATTCCTTTATTGATTAGATAGGAATTACGTCCCCAATCTATTGGCCAAACTAATTGATCTCCCTGTAAAATCATTGGATTGATCTCGTTACCTACTTGTACAATTTCTGGCAGTAAATTCTCCTTCGCTAAATTATTTAAAGTCTCATAGGTGTAATCATATAACAATTTTCCTAACGCTTCTTTATTGTTCATTTGACTTTCCCAAGCTGCTGGAATTTTTTGTTTTTCGGGATCTGTCCATGTATCCGAATAATGAAAATCTAATAAGACGTTCATTCCTTGAGCTTTTGCTCTAGAAATAGTTTTCTTTACATCATTGTAATTAGAATACTTTGTCCAAGTTGGATTGTGCCATAAACGAACACGCACTAAATTAGCCCCCGCTTCTTTAAAAATTTTATAAGGATCCTGAGTAATGCCTTTATCATTTTTATAAGTAGCTCCACAATCTTCCATTTCATTTACATAAGATAAATCTGCCCCATAATAAAAAGAGATTTTTTCTTTACTTGGCTCTGGGACTACTATATCTTTTTCTGTACTTCCAGAATCATTCTGGCAAGAACCAAAATTAAAGCAGGCTAACACTACAAACGTATGGATATATAATTTTGTTGTTTTTTTCATCAGACACTCTTTGTTTATAATTTTATTCTAAAGTAATGGTTTTATTGATTCCATTAATGGTTAATTTATATGTTCCTGGCGTACCTGTAAATTTAAAATTGGCATCTCCAGTTCCATCATTTACTAATTTTGAATCGATTTCAAAACCAGCATCTTCATAGAAGGCAAAATTGTTTTTGGTATCCCAAGTATTAAAAACGTGGAAGAATCTAAATACATCATTTGATAATGTAATGGATGCTGACCAAATATTTGGAGTCGCTTCAACAAACTGAATAGTACTCACTGCGTTAAAATCCCAGCCTCCAGGTACCGCTCCTCCTACTGCCCATAGATTAGTTGAAGGTGTTAATACAATTGTTTTTTTAGTGTTATCAATAGTGATGGTATAAATCCCAGGAGTGCCAACAAATTTAAAGTTTTCTCCATCTAGAGCGTCTACTAAGTTTGCGTCAATTGTATATCCTTCGTTTTTAAAATGTGCAAATTTTAAATCAGATGACCAGTTTCCTGATTCTTGGTAAAATCTAAAGTTTCCAGCAGTAAATCGCGCTTTTACTTGTAAAACATTGTCATTACAAATCATTTCGCCTGCAGGTTTAAAAACCCAACCGATATCAGTTAAAGCATCTCCAAGAGCAAAAAGGGAAGGACAACTATTTCCTGCAACTACAGTTTCAATCCATTTTATAGTTATTACTTGTGCCTCTGAAAAAGTTGCGTTAGTTCCCGTTGTACCTGTAGTAGCTTTTACCCTAAAATAAACTTGTCCTGTATTATTAGCTGAACCATCTGTATTAGTAGTTGCAGGGTTATCATCAAGTCCTAAATCTTTGGCAAATTCTAATAAATTAGCAACAGTAACAGCAATATTATTTTCGCTAGTAGTACCTACAACTTTAAAGTTTGTAAAATCGGCAGTAATAGCACCCTGAAGTTCATAAGTACTATTTGTTGGTACTCCAAAATCTGCTGATTCCCAAATAAATCGATCGGCCACGTTTTCTTTTGTAGCTTGAGATATTAAATAATTTGCTGCAAAAGAATTGGTAAATGCGATACCATCAACATCTGGTTTTGCAGTAAAAATAGGCGAATTATCGTCTGAACAAGCATTTAAACTTACTAATGTTATAAATGCTATAAAGATTAAGATTAGTTTTTTCATTGTATCTATTTTTTAATTTTTTTATCTGTTTTTAATAACCTGTATTTTGTTTAAGATTTGGATTTGCAGCAACACTCGCTCTTGGAATTGGAAAAACTTTGTATATATCGCTAATGGCAATACCACTCACTACACTTCCTTTCCAAGACCAATTGTAGATTCCTCCAGTAAATTTCCCGAAACGAATTAGATCCTGTCTTCTATGGGCTTCGCCATACAATTCTACCATTCTTTCGTTCAAAATTAAATCTAAGTTAAGATCGCCAACAGTAATTAATTTGGTGTTGTTTGCTCTATTGCGTAAAAGATTGATATAGTCTTTTGCAGTAGTCAATGAACCACCAGAAGCACCTCTTAGAACCGCTTCGGCATACATTAAATACACATCTGCTAATCTAAACATAGGGAAATCAGTATCCACAATTTCAGTTGCTGAACCATTTACTCCTGCAGACGTTTTATTAGACCATTTAGCAGTAATATATCCCGTTCCATAGTTGTCCATATTAGTCAATTCAATCGTTCTATCTTCACTAATAATGGTATTTCTATCATCGTTATCATAGTTTCCATTTAGCATAGTTTCCGAAAATTGTTTCGTTACTCTCAATCCTCCTGCCCATCCTGCTACACCAAAATCAGCTCCATTTTGTTCTAAAGATCCTACTTGAGCATTTACCATTACCGTAGTTGGCCCATAATTTTGGGTTACCACACCATCAGAAACAATAGGAAATATTATTTCATTTCTTGCTGAATTATTGTGATTATCTGCATTAAAATTATTGGCATATACCGGTGATAATACAAATCCGGCATCAATAATATTTTTGCAATACGTAAGACATTGATCGTATTTATCTTCACCAATAAAAACTTCTGCGTTTAAATAAATTTTAGCTAATACCATCCAGGCTGCAGCTTTATCAGCTCTGGCATATTCATTTTGAAGCGGATTTTTTAAATCTGGAAGAATGGCTTCTAATTCTGATTCTACAAAGGCAAATAATTGAGAACGGTCGTATTGCGGAGATTGATAGGCTCCTACAGGATCATTTTCAGTAACAAATCCTGCTTTACCAAATAAATCCATCAAGTGATAATACGCTAATGCTCTTAAAAATCGAGCTTCGGCTCTGTACGTTTTAATTTCATTACGCAATTCGGCACTCACTCCCCTGCCATCTAATTTAGCATCTGTTGTCTGTCTTAAGTATTCATTAACAAAGGCCACTTGAGTCATACATCTTCCAAAAAAACCTCTAATAACCACATTATCCGAAGTCCAAGTATTTGTATTTAATCCTCTTAATCCCGGGTCATTTTCCCAAGACCATTTTACCTCATCAGTAGTGAGTTCCTGCAAGTTCCAAAAACTTCTTCCGTACTGACTTGTTCCAGCATCTAAACCGGAGATATTAGAACTTCCAGGTCCTGATGCACCAGTTAATGTTAAGTTACCATACACCCCTGCCAATCCTTGTTTATACGATTCTGGTTTTGAATAAAAGGCATCTGCCAGCAGTGCATTTGGATCTTTAACTTCAACATCAAGATCATTTGTACAGCCTACAATTAGCAAAACAAGACCTAAAATGTAAATTACTTTTTGTTTTATTATATTCTTCATACTGTTTCTTTTTAAAATTTCATATTAGCTCCAACCAAAAAAGTTCTAGGTCGAGGAGTTATTGAATTATCTATTCCGTTTGCAAAAACTTCAGGATCTAAACCTGAATAATTAGTAATAGTAAATACATTTTGCACGCTGGCAGATAAACGTATAGAGGAGCGGGCATTAAATATATCCTCAAATGTGTATCCAATGGTTACATTATCCATTTTTAAAAACGAAGCATTTTCGATATAATAATCAGATAATATTACGTCTTCGGAAGATTGAAAATTGGTATCTAAAACTGACGTTGGCAAATTGGACACCACCGAACTGTTTCTTAATAAATTGTATTGGGCTCTGGTAGCATTAGAACCATTATAGACATAATTACCTAAACTGGCTCTCATATTAAAAGATAAGTCTATGTTTTTATAACTCATATTGGATGCAAACCCCATAGTTACTATTGGCATACCATTATGATGAATATACAAATCGGCATCATTGATGATATTATCTTCATTCAAATCGGCATAAGCCCCTTCAATAGGTTTACCACTGGTATCATAAATTTGTTTGTACACATAAAATGAATAAGGAGTATATCCCACTCTATGAATTTGGGCAGTAGATCCGCCTCCAGCACCAGCACCTGTTGTACCCACTAACTGGTCTTGACCTAATGCCAAACTTTTAATTTGGGTTTTGATAAATGTGGCATTGAAATTAGAATTCCAATTAAAACCTTTTTCGCTTTTAATAATATCAGCTCCTACCGAGAATTCAATCCCTTTTGATGTAAAATCACCAATGTTTTGAAATCCAGAATTACTAAAATTAGAACCGTCTGAAATAGCTGCATTAGCAAGCAAATCTTTAGATTCCTTATAAAAACCTTCAACTGTAGCTGTCAATCTATCATTAAAAAATCCAAAATCTAAACCAGCATTATACGTTGTGGTTTCTTCCCATTTTAGATCTTCATTTCTAAATTGTGGTATCCCAATACTTGTTACTGTATTTCCAAAAATATATTGAGAAGTTGGTAAACCTTTATTATATCTGGACATGTACAAGTCTAAATTAGCTTGTCCAATATCTTGCTGCCCCGTAACTCCCCAACCTAATCTTAATTTTAAATTAGATATAGCTTTAGACTCTGGAAATATATCTTCTTTGATTTTCCAGGCAAAAGCAGCAGCAGGAAAATTACCCCAACGGTTTGCATTACTAAAACGAGAGGTTCCATCTCTACGATACGAAAAAGTAAAAAGATATTTATCATAAAAAGAAAGATTCGTTCTTCCAAAGAATCCAATTAAAACTAAATTTGGATCTATATTTAAAACTGGAGCACTATCCACGCCATCATCTAGTAATTCATTACTATTATATCTTTCATTGGTAAATTTTTGATACGAATAACCAGCAGTAGCATCCAGATTTAAGATTCCAAATTCTTTTTTATATGCTAAATATCCGTCTAATAAATAATTACTCTGCTCATTAGAATATTCTGAAGACGAACCTATAATACGTCCATCAGCCTGAGAAAGTGGATTTTTATCTGAAACTCTTGTAAAACCATCGGCTGTACTTTTATCCATACCCATGTTTAACACTGCTGAAAGTTCCGGTAAAAAGTGGAAATTATAATCTAATTTCACATTACCATAGATTCTTTTTACTTCACTTCGGCTATTTCTTTGCAATAACTCTGCTACTGGATTTAGCGGAGCACGTTCCGTTAAATCACTTTTATTAATAACCCCGTCATTATTATCTCGATAATATTGAAAGTATCCTCCAAATGGAGAATTAGGATCATAAACAGGCTGAGTAGGATCAAAAGTGATTGCATTTCCCTGTTGGCCAGAAGCAAATCTGTTTTTTTCCAAAGAAGCGTTAGCATTCACACTTATTTTTAAATGATCATCAAATAAACTAGGGTTTAAAGACAGCGACCCCGTGCTACGCTCAAATCCTGAAGTTAACATCAAACCATTTTGTAATGTTCTACCAAAAGAAGCTCTTGATGGGATTTTGTCAAATAACATTCCGTTTACCGAAACGTTCACATTAGATGAAATACTGTTTCTGTAAATTTCTTTTTGCCAATCGGTATTTGCTGTTCCTAATAGAGGCAATAAGCTTGGATTTTGCACACTTACCAAGTCCCTAAGTTCATTTCCACTAAAGACATCAATTTTATTTGCAAGTGTACTCACACTCATGTTCATATCTAAAGTAGCCGAAAAAGTTTTAGTCCCTTTCTTTAAAGTAATAATAATCACTCCGTTTGAAGCTCTGGAACCATATATTGCAGTAGCTGAGGCATCTTTTAAAACAGAAAAAGATTCAATGTCGCTCGGGTTAATCGAACTCAATATAGAACGTGAACCTCCTATGGTATTGTTATCTACTGGCAAACCATTAATTACAATTAAAGGATCATTTGATGCTCCCAGTGATGCTCCACCACGAATTCTAATGGTAGATCCAGCTCCTGGTTCTCCTCCGGTTGTAATAGACAAACCTGCCACACGACCTGTTAAAAGATTTTCAGGAGTAACAATATTTCCTTTATTAAAATCTTTGGCCGTTACCGAAGTTACTGATCCTGTAGCATCCTTAATTTTTGTACTACCATATCCAATAACCACTATTTCGTCCAGTTGTTGTGTATCCTCTATTAAACTAACATTAATAGTTGTTGATTTTACTGGCATTTCGACTTTTTGATATCCCATATAAGAAAATACCAAAACATCATTTTGATTCACTTCAATTTGATACTTACCATCTAAATCGGTTGTAGTACCTAGATTTGAACTCTTAATAATTACACTCACTCCAGGAATAGTAGCACTAGTTATTGCGTCCTGAATAATTCCTGAAACTTTTAATTTTTGACCAAAAGAAGCTACAGAAAAACATAGAAACAAAGCCATAAAAAAATGTTGTTTCAAGTTAAAAAAGCCCCCTCTTTTTCGATAGCGGTTCATCATAAATAATATTTTAAGTTAGTTAGTTTAGTCATTAGTATGCATTTCTTTTTTTAAAACAATACATACTAAATAGATAGGTGCAAGTACTTAGATTCTATCCCTTTCCATGTGGGTCACTTTCGTTGATAAGGGGTGAAGGATTCGTTTTTTTAGATAAATAAGACTGAATTTTAATTAAATACAAAAAAAATACACAAATAAATTACATATAACTTAAAAAGCACTTTTAAGATTTTAAAAATTCGGAAGGGTTCTTTTTAAACTTTTCCTTGAACATTTTACTGAAATACTTTCGGTCAGAATAGCCTACTTTATAACAAGCATCAGAAACAGAGTATCCTAAATCCTGTATCAACTGTTTTGCGATTGACAATCTATAATCACGAATAAATTCGACATAAGACAATCCCGTTAATGCTTTTATCTTTTTGTACATAACCGAATGGCTCATTCCAATTTCTCTTGCAATACTTTCTGCTTTTAGATTGTTAGATTCTAAATTAGGTTCTAAGCTTTGATACAATCGTTCTAAAAATAATTGGTCTGGAGAACTAATAGCGAGCTCTCTGGGATTTAAAAGATTATCGTTTATAAATTTTTCTCTAATTAATCTTCTATTGTTCAACAAATTAGTAATTCTTGTTTTTAGCATTTCCTCATTGTATGGCTTAGCGATGTAATCATCTGCTCCGGTTTCAAAACCTTCCATGGTGTTTTTCAAAGTGGTTCTTGCCGTTAAGATAATTATGGGAATATGACTTGTAAAAGTGTTGGATTTCAATTTTTTTACAAATTCGATTCCGTCCATAACTGGCATCATAACATCACTTATTATTAAGTCGGGAAAATTTTCGGAAGCCATTTTCAACCCTTCTTCTCCATTAAAAGCCTGCAAAATCAAAAAGTCATTATTCAGAATTTCTTTTAATGATTCCTGAATTTCTATATTATCCTCAACGATTAAAATAGTTTCTTTTTTAAGCTCATTTTTCTCTATTTTTTGTTTCAAATGCTTGATCGTATCGAGTCCCTGGTTGCTAACTACTTCTACTTTTTCAATTTCGTTTTCATAAAAGTGTGCTTTCAATTTGAGCAATCGTACTTCAAAAATACTTCCTTTATTCTTTTCACTTTTTACTTCAATTGATCCTTTATGAAGTTCTATAATTTCTTTTGCAATAGACAAACCCAATCCAAATCCCGATTTTTCATCAGTTTCAACACTTTTAATTTGATAAAAACGATTGAATATTTTACTCATATAAGCTTCAGACATTCCAATTCCGGTATCTTTCACTATTAAATAAACTGCCTCTTCATCTGTTTCTATTTCGACACTAATAGCGCCTCCATTTTTAGTAAACTTAAAAGCATTGGTTAGCAAATTGTAGAGTACTTTTTCCAATTGGTTTTTATCAAACCACAGCGGTATTTTTGGTTCTTCTGAATTAAAAGTGTACTCTATATCACGGTCAGAAGCAATTTCCGAAAAGGATAGAAAAATTTCTTTGCAATAGGAAACAAAGTCGCTTTCTGTAATTTTTAAATGAATATCATTCGTCTCTAGCTTTCTGATATCCAATAGTTCATTGACCAATTGAAGTAATAAATTACTGTTTTTTCGAATAGTGTGTGCTGATTTTATTTGTTTACTTTCCAGCATTTCGCCTTTTTCAAACAATCTGTTTATAGAACTTAAAATTAAAGTTACCGGAGTTCGAATTTCATGAGAAATATTAGTGAAAAACTGCTGTTTTAGTGTGTATAATTCGTTGTCTTTTTCATGAGTCAATTTCTCAAACTCAAGGTTTGCTTTCAATCGTTCCCAAGCAATAGTGTATTTTCGAAACAAATAAAACAGAAAAACCAGTACGGCTCCATAAATTAAAAAAGCCCACCACTGAAACCAATACGGTCTCAAAATATGGATTTTTACAGAAACATATTCTTGTCCCCATTGACCTCCGGCTTCTTTACTTTTTACCTTAAATATATAGTTACCAGGAGACAAATTAGTATAAGTTGCTGTTCTGTCTTTTCCAATATAACGCCATTCTTCATCAAAATTTTCCATTTTAATGGCATATTCACAGCTATTCGAAAAAGGAAATTGCAATGCCGAAAATTCAAAAGTTAATACATCCTGAGTATGATCCAGAGTGATTTCGTCTGTAAATGCAATGTCTTTTTCTAAAACACCATTATCTTCAATCGGTACTTCTTTATTGAACAATTTAAAATTAGTCAACTTCACTTTTGGTTGCTTAGAACTTACTTCAATAGTTTTGGGATTGAGCTTCACCACTCCGTTGATTCCTCCAAAATAAATCCATCCTTTTTCATCCTTAAAAATAGCATTGATATGAAATTCTGATGAAAGATTAGAAACGCTATTAAAAGTATTGGTGTGATAATTGTAGTTTAAAATTCCTTGTTTTGTACTAAACCAAATGGTATTATTATCATCTTCAATAATTCCTGTTACCGTTTGGTATTTAATATTATCATTTTTTTCAAAACGTTCTACTTTACGGGTTTTTAAATTCATTCTATTAATACCACCTCCCGCAGTACCAATCCATAAATTCCCTTTTGAATCTTTACACAACGAAAATACATTGTTATTGCTAATAGTATTTACACCAGAATCCTTGTATTTATAATAACTGAAGATTCCTTTTTTAGTATCAAATACATTTAATCCTCCACCAAAAGTGGCAATCCAAATGTTGTCTCCATCTTGAACCATATCAATCAAGTTGTCATTGTTGATGGTTTTGTTATTATTTGAACTTTCTCTATAGCTAATGAATTTTTCCGTTTTCGTATCAAAATAATTCAACCCTCCACCCCAGGTGGCTATCCATAAATTATGGTCTTTATCCTCAATAATATCTCTTACATCATCATAACTAATGGAGCTTTTATTTTCAAATTGATGCTTGTATTGTACAAATTGATCGGTTTGCCTGTTGAACTTAACCAAGCCATTTTTAAAAGTACCTAACCATAATATCCCATCTTTAGTCTCCGCAATTTTCTGAATGTAATTGCCTTTTATACCCGTATTATGATGCTTTTCGTTATAATATTTAACCCTGTTTGATGCCGTATTAAACACCGTCAATCCTTCGCCATCTAGACCTAAATAAAGTTCTTGTCCTTTTTTATAAATCGAAAGTACAGGCGATGGATTTAAACCTACAATATCACTAAACAACAACTCACTTCGGTTCTTTTTATCCAAAACACTAATCCCATTCCATGCCGTACCAATCCAAATATTGGAATCATTATCGTCCATGATATCATAAATAGCATTTCCAGAAAGAGATGTTTCTAATTGCGAATTATACAGATAATTATGGATTACAGGATGATTTGCATTGGGATACTCCACTTCAAAAAGTCCATTACCATCGGTTCCAATCCATAAATTATTTTTACTATCTATTTTTATAGAACGAACAATATTTATTTCTTGTTTTAATGCTAAATTTTCTTTTAAAAAATCAGAAAATTTTCTTGTAGCCAAATCAAATAACAACAAACCACTACCGCTTGTTCCTATAAGAATTCTGTCAGGATCTAATGGAGAAATCACGTTGATAAAATCAGAAACCTGTATTTGTTCCGATTTAATTTGGTTGAATTTTTTTTCAATTCTATCAAATAGAAATAAGCCATTCCCAAAAGTACCTATCCATAGATTCCTGTTTTTATCTTCATAAATACTGGTAATACTATTGCTTTTTTTGGTTTGACTATTATTAAATTGATTGGTAAAAGAAATAAATTGTTTACTCACGGGATTAAAACAACACAATCCTTTTTCTGTTCCTAGCCAAATAAGTCCTTTTGAATCCTCAATCAACGTACTAACATTATTAGATAATAATGATTTAGGATTGTTGGGATTATTTTTAAAAATTTGAAACGTATCATTGAGCGGATTATAATAATTCAATCCGCCTCCCAGAGTGGTAATCCAAATTCTGTTTTTACTGTCAATTAAAATATCTGAAATGTCATTGGAGCCAATAGTACTGTTTCTCTTGTTATACACTTTAAAACCCAAACCATCGTATCGATTCAGTCCATTATTAGTTCCTATCCATACAAATCCATTCTTTTCTTTTGCCATGCTGGTAATCCTACCATTAGACAATCCAGACGATTGATTGATTTTTTTAAAAACCGCTTGCGACTGGGAAAAACAAATGAATGTCGCCGAAAAAAACACGATACAGAAGTTTAAAAATAATTTCACAATTAGCAGTATTAGAATTTATAAAAGTAGCTACTTTCTAATTGTAAATCAAAATAAGCAATTAAGTTATTCTCCGTTGTAGTTCATAATACTAAAAAGAACTATTTCATTATTAGCAAAAAAATAACTTAGTGGGGGTATAAAGATCTGAAAAGTGAAGATTTTAGAATATACTCCACAAATAAGTTATAATTATCGAACAAAAAAATAGATTGGAAGAAATCTTAGGACAAACGTAGAAGTTTTATTTTAGCCACGAATTACACTGATTTGCACAAATTTTAGTGATTCAAAATAAATTACATAAATTTTTATCTACCTATAGCAGATTCGTGGAATATGTATGACAACCTAATTTGTGTTAATTCGTGGCTAATTTTATTTATGAAACTGTTGCATTTGCAGTGGAAAAATCTAAAATTTAAAAAATCCGTTTAAACTTTTTTATTACCTTTAAAACAAAGTTTAACACACCAATCATGAAAACATTTTCGCTACTGTTCTTTTCTTTTTTTATTTTGAGCTGTCAGGCACAATTAAAGACGAATAATGAAATTCCGTTACAGGATGAGACAAAAAATTACCGTTTGGAAACTGTTGTAGACGGCATTAATAATCCGTGGGCAATTGCATTTTTACCCGATGGTTCGATGTTAGTAACCGAGAAAAGTGGTGTTTTATTTCATATAATAAAAGGCATAAAAACTGAAGTTAAAAACGTTCCCGTTGTGTACAATCGCGGTCAAGGGGGTTTGCTCGATATTGTTTTGCATCCTGATTATGCTAAAAACGGCTGGATTTATATCACTTACGCTTCTTCAGAAGGCGAAGGAGTTGGCGGCAACACAAAACTCATTCGTGCCAAACTAGAACACGAAAGCCTGACCCAAATAGAATCTTTATACAAATGCGAACCCAATACGACCAAAGGGCAGCATTTTGGTTCGCGAATTGTATTTGACAATCATGGATATTTGTATTTTTCGGCAGGAGATCGTGGCAATCATTTTGTAAACCCACAAGATATTACTCGAGATAATGGAAAAATCTATCGTCTAAATGATGATGGTAGCATCCCAAAAGACAATCCGTTTGTGGGAAAAGAAAATGCCAAATCTGCCATTTATTCATACGGACATCGCAATCCGCAAGGATTAGCTATACATCCTACAACGGGTGCTATTTGGGAACACGAACACGGTCCACAAGGTGGTGACGAAATTAATATTATCAAAAAAGCAGCTAATTACGGTTGGCCAGTGGTCACTTATGGAATTGATTATGATAATTCTATCATTAGTACGGAGCAACAAAAATCAGGAATTGAAAACCCTATTTATTATTGGGCACCTTCCATCGCTCCTTGTGGAATGACTTTTGTTACCAGTGATAAATACCCTGACTGGAAAGGACATTTATTAGTAGGTTCTCTAAAATTTCAATATTTAGAATTGGTGAAATTAGACAATGAAAAAATCATTGGAAGACAAAAAATAGCTACTGATATTGGACGTTTGCGTAGTGTAAAACAAGGTCCAGACGGCTATATTTACATTGGCGTAGAAGGAAAAGGAATTTTAAAAATTATCCCAAATTAACCTTATATAAAATCAAATTGATGATTACTAAATTAACTTTCGGATTTACTTTGCTAGCATCCGCTTTTTTCTATTTTTCGAATAACAATTCGGATTTTAGTTCGAAAACAAATTACATTACTACAACTCAGCAACAAACGCCACTGGAAAAAAGTATGGCTCGAGGCAAAGAAGTCTATACTGATTTCTGTATTCAATGCCACTTAGCCACTGGAAAAGGAAATGGAACTACTTTTCCGCCCTTGGATGGTTCCAACTGGTTGAAAACTAAAATAACCCAAAGTATTCATGCCGTAAAATACGGTCAAAAAGGGGAAATTCTTGTCAATCAGAAAAAATTTAACTCGATTATGCCTGCTTTGGGTTTAAGCGATGAAGAAATTGCCGACGTAATGAACTATGTGCTAAATTCTTGGAGTAATAAGAGCAAAAAAATGATTACGGTAAAAGAAGTCGCTTTGGTAAAGCCTTAAAAAACAAACAATTTTTAATAATACATTAGTTTTCAAATCCAGAAAGCACGGTAGAAAATACGCTACATTTGTATGCAACCCCAATGACTTTTCTTTATGAAAAAATATGCTTTAGCCCTCTTGATTAGCCCTTATTTATTTTTGCTTTTTACCAATTGTAACAAAGACAAATCCAACCCTGAAGAAACAACTAGCAACGACAGTCTGGCGGTGAAAATTGATTCGGTGGAAAAGAAACCAATGACTACCATTGACACCGCTGATTTCAACCAAAGAATGATCGCGCTAAGCAACAAAGACACTACTGGAAGATGGCCTGTAAAAGCACCTTATCCTTTGCCAGGTGCTTTATTGCCTTATAACCGAATCATTGCTTTTTACGGAAATTTATACTCAAAAAGAATGGGCGTTTTAGGGGAATATCCCAGAGCCGAAATGATTAAAAAACTACAGGCGGAAGTAGCCAAATGGCAGGCTGCCGATTCTAGTGTAACTGCTATTCCAGCCTTGCACTACATTGCCGTTTCGGCTCAAGCCGCTCCAGGAAAAGGAAACCGACACAACATGCGAATGCCGTTTAAACAAATCGATACGGTTTTAAGTTGGGCAAAACCCATAAATGCTTTGGTTTTCTTGGACATTCAGGTAGGACATAGCACAGTGAAAGAAGAAGTAAGTCAACTGGAAGAAAAGCTGGCTTTGCCCAATGTTCATTTAGGTATCGACCCAGAATTCTCGATGAAAAATGGCGAAATACCAGGTAAAAAAATTGGAACTATGACCGCCGATGACATCAATGATGCAATCGATATTTTGGCTCGAATTGTCCGCGAAAACAAATTGCCTCCAAAAATATTAGTTGTTCACCGTTTTACACAAGGTATGGTGACTAATTATAAAGCCATCAAAACAGTTCCTGAAGTTCAAATTGTGATGCACATGGACGGTTTTGGAAGTCAAGTTTTAAAACGATCTACTTATTTGAGATACATTTATAGAGAACCGGTTCAGTTTACGGGCTTTAAATTGTTTTATAAAAATGACAACTGGAACGACTGGAAAATATATACTCCAGAACAATTAGTACAATTTTCGCCAAAACCAAGTTACATTCAGTTTCAATAATTTAAGTGTATCCCAAAATGAAAAAATTGATATTCTTAAGCACGACTGGTCTTTTTTTGATGTTCAGTTGCCAACAAAAAACAACCGCTACCGTTGAAACAAACGCTGCTGTTCCTGATACTATTGCAACTCCAAAAAAGGAAGAAAAATTAGTAATGAACGATGCTGAGGCTATATTGGCTCGAAAAGAAGTACCCATTTTATGTTATCATAATATCAAAGATTTCCCGGCTTCTGCTGGCGAAATGACCAAAACCTATACGGTAAAACCTGCTGCTTTTTCGGAACAAATGAAAGCCTTAGCTGATGCTGGCTACCAAAGTATTTTGCCAGATCAATTGTATGATTATTTAGTGTACAACAAGCCTTTACCTGCAAAACCTGTGATGATTACGTTTGATGATACAAGAGGAGAACAATACAGTATTGGCGCAGCCGAAATGAAAAAACACAATTTCAAAGGCGTTTTCTTTGTAATGACGGTTTCCATCGACCGCCCAAATTATTTAAGCACAACAGCAATAAAAAACTTATCTGATGCTGGAAATTGTATTGCGGCTCACACTTGGGATCATCACATGGTAACTAAATATGCAGGCGAAGACTGGAATACCCAATTGGTAAAACCAAAAGCCAAACTCGAAGAAATCATTGGAAAACCAATAACTAATTTTGCCTACCCTTTTGGATTATGGAACAAAGAAGCCATTCCTGAAATTAAAAAAAGTGGCTATAAAATGGCTTATACTCTTTCGACTAAAAGAGATTCGATTGATCCCTTATTCACAATCCGACGCATGATTGTTTCTGGAAATTGGTCCACTGACCGCATGATGGAATCCATGAAAACTACTTTTGTAAATGCTAAATAATAGCTTTAATTCAAATCTAACTTCCCCTTCTGTTAATTCATCTTCACATTTGTTCCCTATTCTTTTTTTCAAAAACTCTTATTCTCAATAAGATTAAATGACTGTACTTATATTCAGTAGTTGAGAAATCTAAAAAAAATTTAGCTTTAAAACACTATTTCTCAAAAAATACATTGGCAAAAAAAGAATGCTGCATTAATTACATTATTCACAACAAAATTTAAAATACTTATCTACAAAATTGTTAAATTAGCCTAAAGACTGATGTTTTTTTAACCAAAATTAGTTTTTATTAATTTTTCAATAATTTATAGAATGGTAAATTTGACACCTAAATTAAGTCCAAAAGGATGGGATGAGATGTTTTCTAAAGATGGCGTAAGAGATTCTTACAAACAGGTCTTGCAAACATTAGAGAGTTTAAATATTGATAAGCTGAATCTAAAACAAAAACAGGCTTCGGATATTTTTATGAACCAGGGGATTACATTTACGGTTTACAGTGATGACAACCAAGGAATCGAAAGGATATTTCCATTTGATATTATTCCCAGAATAATTACCAAGAACGAATGGATGGAAGTCGAAACTGGAATTACACAAAGATTAAAAGCTTTAAACCTATTTCTAGAGGATATTTATAACGAACAGTTGATTATAAAAGAAGGCATCATGCCGGCTTCGTTAATTGCTTCCTGTCCGCATTATATTCCAGAAGTACATGGTATTAAAGTTCCGCATGACATTCATGTTCACATTGCGGGAATTGATTTAATCAGAGGCGAAAAAGGAGAGTTTTATGTTCTGGAAGACAATCTGAGGTGTCCTAGTGGAGTGAGTTATATGTTAGAAAACAGGGAAATTACCAAAAGAATTTTCCCGGAAATGTTTCGTGCTAACAATGTAAGCATGGTGGCTAATTATCCGATGATTTTTCATAACATCTTGATTTCGCTTTCGCCAAGAACCATCTCTAATCCTAATGTCGTTTTATTGACTCCCGGCGTTTTCAATTCAGCTTATTACGAGCATACTTTCTTAGCCAGGCAAATGGGAATTCCGCTGGTAGAAGGTCGTGATCTTGTGGTTAACAATCATAAAGTATATATGAAAACGACATCGGGCTTGCAACAAGTAGATGTTATTTACAGACGTTTAGACGACGAATATTTAGACCCATTAGTCTTCAAACCCGATAGTACACTTGGCGTTCCAGGATTAATTAGTGCATATAAAATGGGTAATGTAGCCTTAGTAAATGCTGTTGGAAATGGCGTTGCCGATGACAAAGCCATTTATGCTTACGTGCCACAAATGATTCGCTACTACCTTAACGAAGAACCAATTCTGAAAAATGTTCCTACGTACCAAATGGAAATCAAAGAAGAGCGCGAGTTGGTTTTTGCCGATATGGAAAACATGGAGATTAAAGAAACCAATCAAAGTGGCGGCTACGGAATGGTAATGGGAAATAAAGCTACTGAGGAAGAACTGGAAGCGGCCAAAGTGGCCATTTTAAATAATCCACGCAATTTTATTGCCCAACCCATCATTCAGTTAAGCACCGTTCCCTGTTATATTGATGGCGAATTGAAACTACGCCACGTAGATTTACGTCCTTATGCTTTATGCGGTCCTAATGGAGTAACAATTGTTCCCGGTGGACTTACCCGAGTGGCACTAACCGAAGGCTCATTGGTAGTTAATTCCTCCCAAGGTGGTGGAAGCAAGGATACCTGGATCATGAAATAAATGAAGTCGAAATTAGTTTTTAAACTATTAAAAAAACAACTATGGAAGTAAATATGCTCAGTCGTGTAGCCGATGGAATGTTTTGGCTCAACCGATACATGGAAAGAACCGATGGGATGTTGCTTACCCTCAACACCCTCTATATCATGTCTTTTGACCAAGAGATTAATGATCATCAAGGATACAAACCCTTATTAAAATACTATACTAATTTGTCTCCGGAATACATTACTGAATATCAGCACGACACAAATTTTGTAATGAAATATGTGCTTTGTGACAGTAAAAACAACAATTCGGTACGGAATCTAATTACCAAAGCCAGAGAAAATGCACGAGGTTCGCAGGATAAAATTACCAAAGAACTTTGGGAACACATCAATTCGATGTACCATTATATCAATTTACCGGACTTACCTAAAAGACTGGAAACACCTGAAGCCATTAGTATTTTGGCAAAACTGAATAAAGATTTCTTGCTTTACAATGGGATTTCTCATGTAACCATGCCCAGAGGATTAGGTTGGTGTTTTTCGAGTATTGGTAAACATATCGAAAGATGCCTACAAACCATTTCGATGACACAATCGTATTATGCACCAATTGAATACAACTTAGAAGGAAAAGAAGATTTATTGTATTGGAGAAAATTATTATTGTCTTTATCAGGTTACGAATTGTATCTAAAAAGCTATAGCAATATTCCACACAATCGAAAAGTAATTCAACATGTGATTTTCAATCCTGATTTTGCGCATTCGGTAATATTTACTTTAGGCTTAATCGAAACTTATTTAGAATGTGTTTTTAAAAATAATAATCTAATGGAAGCACGCACGATGCGCAATCAATTTGGACGATTAAAAAGCTACGTGGAATACACCGATTACCATCATCTGACCAATTTTCAATTAGAGCAGGTGTTAAAAAACACCAAAGATCAGCTGAATGATTTTTCAATGGATTTCTCAAAATTATTCTTTTCATATACCTAAATCAATGGCAATTTTCAACATCATCCATATTACAAGATACAAATACAACTTACCCATCAAAGAAAGTATCAATGAGATTCGTTTGTTTCCCCATAACTTTGAAAATCAAGATGTTTTGCAATACCAGCTTTTGATTTCTCAAAATCCTGATGTAGCTATTACAAATGACTATCACGGCAACCGAGTAGGCAATTTTAACACCCTAGAAGCTCACACCGAAATGACGATTGAATCTAGAATGTTGGTTCGAGTAAATCATTCGCTTAAAATTCCTGAAATAGACCATACTAAGGTGGAAGATTTGAACCTGCACAATGATATTTATTTACTGCGTCTTTGTTATCCAGAAAGCATTAGTAAACAAGATGAAATTAATGCTATTCTAAAAGAAATCGACTACCAGAACAAATCCATTATTGATATTGCCTTTGATTGCAGTCAATACATTTACACCCATTTTACGTATACCAAAGGAATTACCAATATTGAAACTACGGTGGATGAAATATTAGGTCATCGCAAAGGAGTTTGCCAAGATTTTGCTCATGTTCTTTTACAGCTTTTAAGAACTGCTGGCATTCCGTCAAGATATGTAAGTGGTTATATTTGCCCTAACGAAAGCGGACTTAGAGGCGAAGGTGCAACGCACGCCTGGGTTGAAATTTACACCCCAAAACAAGGTTGGCTAGGCATTGACCCAACTAATAATATTTGGACTATGGACAACCACGTTAAGCTATCGGCTGGAATTAACTTTACGGATTGTACTCCTGTAAAAGGAACTTTTAAAGGCGTTTCTAAACAAACACTTTCTGTTTTTGTTTCCATTGGATACGAAGACGGTAGGCATTTTGAAGAAATAAATGATGTAGAATTACAAAAAAACTCCATTGAATTTCAACAACAATTAGTTTACGCAGAACAACAGCAGCAATAGTTTTTGGAAAAATCCAAACCTAAAAAAGCGAATCGGATGAGATTCGCTTTTTATAAGTTTTTATATAACTATTATCTATTAGACAACCATCCTTGCGGGTTATTGTAACTTGTGTTTTGTAACAACAAGAACTTAATGACCGTTTTACCTGTATCGCCATTAGTACGGATTCTACCGATATTTTGTTTAATATTTACCTTATCTCCTTTACTAACTGAAACAGAACTTAAATTTTGATAGATAGTAAAATAATCTCCGTGTTGAATCATTACTGCCTTATTTACTGGAGATAAAACCATTACACTAGCTACTTCTCCACCAAATACAGCTCTTGCATTAGCTCCTTCATTAGTTGTGATTTCTACACCGCTATTATGTACAACCAGCGTATTATATACTGGATGCGGTTGATCTCCATAACCTAGTGAGATAAATCCTTTTTCTACCGGCCAGGGAAGATTTCCTCTATTAGATCTAAAATTATCAGCTATTAACTTATTCTCTGGCGTCATTTCTATTCTTGATGAAGATATTGACGCTCTGGAAGCAGTTTCTTTTACTTCTTTGCTACCCGATTTTGATTTATCTCCTGCTGCTGCTTTGGCACGTTCTAGAGCCGCTTTTCTATTGGCTTCGGCAATAGCTTCACGAATTAAACGGTTAATTTGGGCATCAATAGTTTTAGATTCTCTTTGTTTTTTTCGAATATCAGAAACAATTCTGTTTTTATCTTTTTTTATCGAATTGACCAATTTCTCTTGCTCTTGTTTTTCTTTTACAAGTGACAATCGTTCCTTTTTATTTTCTTCGAGTAATTTTTGTTTCGCAATTTTTTGAACTTTTAGTTTTTCATTGTAACTAATTAATTCTGTCGACTTGACATTAATTTCTTCCCCTTGCGATTTTCTAAAACTCGTATATTGTTTTAAGTATTGGGCTCTTTTATAAGCTTGCAAAAAATTCTCTGAAGAAAGTATAAACATCGCTCTACTTTGTTCTGAACGACTTTTATAGGAATTCACGATTTTTTGAGCATAATCTCCTTTTAATATTTTCAATTCTCTATTCAACTTATTTATTTTAAGTTGATTGCGATACATATCATCGGCTAAAAGTCGGGTTTGCTTTTCGGTAGTGTTGATTAAGTTTTCTTTCAGCCTTATTTTATTTTTTTGAATTAAAAAAACATTCATAGCTGATTTTTCCTTTGACTTGACGTTTTGCAACATCTTTTCATTCTCTCTAATTTCTCTCTGAATTTGAGCTTTTCGTTGTTCTAACTTTTCTTGCTGCGATTGACTCCACATTGTAGAAGTCAAACACAGAAATAACAAACTAAGGAGATATTTTGGCATCTTGAAAAATATTTTTTGCAAATTTACTTAATTATTATCCTTTTATAACCATCAGGAACACTATATGGAAAAGAAAGTTCCTCATTAAAGGAAACGGAAGTGTAATTTAAATTAATTTCCGATTTTCCTTTAGGCTGACTGGTTTTAATTTCAACACTTGATGGCAAATTGGCTTCTTTATGAGCTACTCTTTCCAGATAAGTAATTTGGATAGTCCTACTTTCAGCCGTTTGCGTTACTTCTTGCTTGTTTACCGTAAAATCATTTGGATTAAAATAATAGCTTTTTTTTGTGTTTCCATTATTCGTGTCATCTAAACGGTAGAGATTATCCAGCAAAACCTGCGTGTATTTGCCTTTGTTCAAATCGTCCAAAGCTTCACCTAATAACATATTTTGAATTTTGTTGTAATCCAAATCAGTTCCTAACCATTGGCTCAAAGCGCTAAAATCGCCTTCAAAATAAGTTCCTTTTATTTTTTCGTAATAACTTACAGAAGTAGGAGTTATCGAAGCTTTTGCCATCGTGATTCCTATAAAACGGATACTTACTAAAATTTGTTCATCTTTCTTTATTTTAATCTCGGCAGTTACATTTTGCGTTTGTTTATCATCTGCATAACGCGTATTAGCTTTGATGTATACTGTAGAAAACTCACTTTTATTGCTGTAATGATTGTCAATTACTTTAGTTGTTTTCATGTTATCAACGGGTTCAGTAACTGTTGCCGATGTAGCCACTGCTTTGGACTTACAAGAAACCATAAAGGCAACTACTAATACTACTAAAAATTTATTCATCTTGTTTTTGTTTTTTTAATAATTCATTGGCTTTAGAAAAATAAAGCTCTTTTTTATTTGCATCTCCTAAACCATTATAGGCTTCTCCTAACTGAATGTTATAATTAATTTCTAATGGAATATCTTCTACTACATAATCCATGCCCATTTCTAACATTTCCTTCGCTTTTTTAAATTGTTTAAGTTGATTATGAGCTAATCCGGCATAATAATAAAACTGCGGTTGTGCAGGATAAGACGCAACCATATCAGTAGCCACTTTTACTGTTTTTTCAAATTCAGCCTGCTGGATGTAAATATCTAACAAAAGTAAACTGGTTTCTACCTCTGCAAGATTGTTTTTCTTGAGCGACAACTGATAATATTTTACCGCCTTATCAAATTGCTTTTTGTTATGGTAATATTTTCCAATTTCTTTGGCTACATTCACATTGGTATCATTATCAAAATAACCAATGGCTTTATCTAAAACGGGAGTAAGCTGCGGATTAGTATTAACGTAGATTAAAAATTCATTAAAAATGCGGTGTTTTATTTTACTGTCTACTTTGGCACTTGCCAAAACAGTATTCATAGCATTTACAGCTTTTTCACTGTCATTATTAACCAAATAACTTTTAAACAAACTCACTTGCGCCCACTCCGAATTCGGAATTTGTTTTTCTAATAAACGAGCCGTTTCCAGTACTTTTTCTAAATTATCTTTTTTAGAATACAAATAAATCAACGAAATATAATTAGATTCTTCTTTAGGATATTTATTGATTTGGTCTACTAAATTAGTGATTTCGGCATCCTGGTATTGACCTTGGGACAAAATCTGAATTTTGTAGCCTTCTCTCCTATCTGACTTTCCTGTGGTTTCATTCAGCTCATTGATAAGCAACAAAGCTTTATCAAATTCGCCAGTATTCATGTAAAGCGATGTCAAATCCTCTTTGAACTTGGGATCAAATAGAATGAGTTTATTAATTATTTTAACCGCATCAACATAATCCTTCGTCTCATAATCTACATCATAGATTCCAATCAAAAACCATTTGTTTGTAGGATCCAACGTATGTGCCTTTTCAAATGAAGAATAGGCATTTTTATAGTCTTTTAAAGCAAAATAATTTTTACCTATTTCATAATGAATGGTGGCATTAGTAGGTTCAATTTTCAAGCAACGTTCTAAAGCCACAATAGCTTTATCGTAATTTTCAATTCCCTTTTGTTTTAAAGCTTCAAAAAAATAATCTTTAAATTTATTGTCTTCGAGTTTAATTTCTTCGGGTTCCGTTTGTGCCCAAGACAAAGCCGAATTGCATAGCAAAACCAACATTATCAGTAAAGAAATTACCTTTTTCATTTTTACCAATTAAATTTCAAAAGTACTTTATTTTTTTACCATTAAGGAATTTAAGCCATTAAGCTCAATCAACTTAATTTCTTAATGGTAAATTTATTGTTATCGTCATTATTCTAATACTGAATAATCACCAATACTAATACTTGTAAAACTGCCATCAAAACTAGCATGATTTCCTATCATGGCATTATCTAAATTAGCATTTTTAATGTGTGCATGGGTTTGAACCAAACTATTTTTGATACTACTATCAACAACGTGGCATCCATTTCCTAAAGAAACATTTGGACCAACAGTCGCATTAATTAAAACTACATTTTCTCCTATAAAACAAGGTTCAATAATAGTCGAATTTTCAATTTTTACGGTTTTAGAAACCAAATCTACTTTGTCAGCAGCTAAAAAACCTAGCATTCTGGAATTGGTTTCTACCGTAACATTTTTGTTTCCGCAATCCATCCACTCGCTTACTTCGCCTGTTTTGAATATTTTTCCATTCGCCATCATGTTTTTGATCCCATCGTTAATTTGGTATTCACCGCCATTTTGGATGTTATTGTCTAAAACATTTTGTAATTCTTGTTTTAAAACTCCAATCTCTTTGAAATAGTAAATTCCGATAACAGCTAAATCACTGACAAATTCCTTAGGTTTTTCAACCAATTCGATAATTTCATTTTTATCATTTAGTTTAACTACCCCAAAGGCTTCCGGATTCTCAATTTGTTTTACCCAAATTACCGCATCTGCAGTTGGATCCAACTCAAAATCGGCTCTAATCAAAGTATCAGCATAAGCAATTACTGCTGGACCAGAAAGTGAATCTTTGGCACACATAATAGCGTGTCCTGTTCCAAGCGCTTCATTTTGATAATAAATAGTCCCTTTTGCTCCTAATTTTTCGGCAATAGCAATTAAGTCTTGCTCTACTTTTTCGCCAAAACTTTCGTGGATAATAAAAGCAACTTCTTCAATTTCCTGATTCAAAACACCTGCAATATCTTCTACTAATCGGTGAACGATAGGTTTTCCAGCAACTGGGATTAATGGTTTAGGAATGGTTAATGTATGTGGACGTAGACGGGATCCTCTACCGGCCATTGGAACTATTATTTTCATGTTTTGATTGAAAGATTAAAAAATTGAATGATTGAATGATTAAAAAATCCTTCCATCATTGAATCTTTAAATTATTATTATTTTTGGTTATTTATTTTTCAATAACAGTTTTCTGCCAACTGCTGGCTGAATACTGTAAACTATTTTACTCCAGTACTTCCAAAACCGCCAGCTCCTCTTGAAGTTTCTGATAGTTCTTCCACTTCAGTCCATTCGGCGCGTTCGTGTTTAGCAATGATGAGTTGAGCAATGCGCTCTCCGTTTTGAATTACAAAAGCCTGATTGGATAAATTAACCAAAATCACTCCTATTTCTCCACGATAATCGGCGTCAATCGTTCCAGGACTGTTGAGTACGGTGATTCCGTTTTTAAAAGCAAGTCCGCTTCTTGGTCGCACCTGAGCTTCGTAGCCTATCGGCAATTCGATAAAAAGACCTGTTTTAACAATAGTTCTTTCTAATGGTTGCAACGTTATCGATTCTGTTAAATTGGCTCTTAAATCCATTCCTGCCGACGCTATGGTTTCGTAGTTTGGCAAAGCATGTTGCGATTTATTGATAATATTTATTTTCATTCTTTTTATTTTTTATTTAGGAACAAGTAATACTTATTCTTACTGATTGTTTTTAGGCTTTAGAATATTCATCAAAGTGGTTTTCTCATTGTGATAGATGAAATAGAGAAACAAAAGTAACAACGCGATTCCAACAAAATAATTTTCTCTAAAGTAGTAAAATGAAACCACGGAGAAAAAAATGGACAAACCAAGATAGCCGCCTATTTTTTTAAAATCATAAGGAATTGGATAATATTTGTTTCCAAGATAATACGAAATCAACATCATACTTCCATAAGCAGCCAATGTTGCAATGGCTGAACCTAAATAACTATGAGATGGAATCAATAAAAAGTTAAGCACCAAAGTAATAATAGCTCCCACAATTGAAATGTATGCACCAATATAAGTCTTGTCAATCAATTTGTACCAAACCGAAAGGTTCGTATAAATTCCTAAACAGAAATTGGCCAAAATAATCAATGGTACCACTTTCATGGCCACCCAATAGGATTCATCACGAATCATTAGCATTTTGAACAAATCGGCAAAAACAATAACACTTAACATAATAAACGAACCAAAGATGACAAAATATTTGGTTACCATGGCATAAGTCTGTGGTGCGTTTTTATCAGAAGCATGACTAAAGAAAAAAGGTTCTATTCCAAGCGTATAAGCCGTGCGGTACAAAACCATAAACAAACCTAATTTATAACAAGCGGCATATTCTCCTACTGCATCTTCGGCAATGTTTTTTGGTAATAATTTATCTAAAAGAATTTTATCAAATTGTTCGTTTATGGCAAAAGCGATTCCGGCAACCAAAATGGGTAATCCGTAAACCATCATTTTTCTCCATAAACTAAAATCGAATTTCCATTTCAGGAAAACATAGTCCGGAGATAACACCACAAAAGTCAATAAACTGGCAATAATATTTGCCAAGAAGATATAACCTATTTGGAAATTTTCTATGTAAAAGGAACTAATTAAGCCTGTGGGATTTAATGCCGATAATTTTGGTAAATATATCAAAAACAGAATACTCAGTAATAAGTTGACCAATACATTACCAATTTTAATAATGGCATACGTCATAGGTTTTTGAAAAGCTCTTAACTTAGAAAACGGAATAATGACCAAGGCGTCTAGTGCTAAAATCCAAATGGCATAGCTGATATATTGAGAGTCGATTCCAGACCAATCTGCTAATGAAGTTCGGAATAAAAGTGCTACGACTAAGAATACTAATGTGGTCCAAAAAATAGAAACCATTGAAGTTTCGACTACTGTTTTTTTATTTTCTTCCTTGTTGTAAAATCTAAAAAAAGCAGTTTCCATTCCGTAAGCCAAGATCACATTAAAAAAAATCATCCAGGCAAATATGATAGTCACTTTTCCATACTCTGCTTTAGGAAGCAAATCGGTATAAAGTGGTACTAACAAAAAACTAAACATCCTAGGCAAAACCGTAGCAAGTCCGTAAATGGCTGTTTGTTTGAAAAGATTTTTATATAAACCCAAAGTGATATGTCTTAATACTATTTTAAAAAAACAAAAATAACTAAATCTTTGGTTAAATTGATGTTGGTTATACACCTAAGTAAGGCGAAAGTTTAAAAGGCGAAAAGTTCAAAGAAAGTTTCATAACATAAACAATTGTAAATCAATTTTATATACTTAAAAACACCGTTTCTGAATACGACAACATTATATCGTTCTTAATACCCATCCTAATTTCTTTTAAACAAAAAAAAGTCCCGCAATTGCGCGAGACTGTTGAAAAGTGTTTTTTGAAAAATAAATAAACTAGAGCGCTCTAATTATCTCTCGAAGAATAACTTTTTTAACCTAAATACTCATAGAAATAGTGAGTTATTTATTTCTTAACCGAATATTCTTTAATGTATTTTATGACTTTTAAGTCTATTTCTTCATAAGACATATTAAACATTTTTTCTAAAAGTTTTTTTAAAGAAATCATATCGGGGCTATTGTATAATTCAAAAATACCCGATGCACCATATTTCTCATAAACCATACTACAAATTACGCCTCCAGTAAGGTAAAAAGGGTCATTATCAAACGGATTTCTGTATTCAAAACTAATAATCTTATCCAGATCGATAGTGTTATTATCTTTAATATCCAAAGAAAACTTCTTTAATCCTTCTTCATAAGTACTGTTAAATCCAGAACCTCCCAACCATGTTGCCAATCCCTCTCCTATAAATCCTGTTCCTGCATATTTATTAGTTGAATTGTAAAATAACATGTGTACAAATTCGTGTGGATAAGATTCATGACTAAATGAGGTGAAAATGGTTCTAGTCTGTAAATCTGTAAATCCAGTAGTATAAGAAAGTAAATAATCAAGGTTGGAAAGTTTTATCATTTCATCTGGATTACTAGTCATATAATATGTAAAAGGAAGTTGTTTTAAAGCAAACTGTTTTGCTATTTTATTACAAAAAGCCACCCCTTCTTTGGCTCTACGTTTATTAAACTTCATGAAAGGCTGTACAACGTAGTTTATGTTTTTGTATTTGTATTTTTTCCAATTACGAGTATCATAATCAATAACATTTTCTAACTTGAATGCTCCATTTTCATCTTTTACCGCATAAAGTTTGGTTATGCAATCTGGATTAAACGCTTTGTCGTCATCCTTTTCGCAACGATTCATAAAAATAGTTTTGATTTGGTAACGATTCTCTTCTATTTTATCAATTTGTAAAACTTTAGGAGCATTAAACCATCGATGTTTTTTTCCAATAGAATCAGTCCAAAACAACCAAGTAATGGCTCTGTCTACTGAACTTGCTTTTAATTTAACGGCTAATTCAGCTTGTTTTTTATTCCAATGTGGATTTTGATAAACACTGTCCATTCTGGAGTTTAAATATTCTTTATACAAATGATAAACGGCTTTGACTTCAACTTTTGAAGTATCTACCCTTGCAGAAATATCCGGGATAATCAGTTTTTGACTATGTGATAAAGGAATCAAAAATAAGTATGCTAAAATAAGGAGAATGTGTTTCATAATATATTGAATTTCAAAAATGTAAAAAAAACACTTTTGCATCATCATACTTATTAAAAAAAAGTTAAAAAAATTGGTATAAAAAATTTAACAAAACTTCTTATATCCCCTAAATAAAAAAGTCCCGCAATTGCGCGAGACTGTTGAATAATTTTGAATTAAAAAATATTTCATTTTTTGTATCGTTTTGGAATAAAATATTGAACATGATGTATTGAACAAAACTATTAAAGGTCACACCTTATAGAAAACATCTTCAATAGCAATCTCTAATTCTGGAAACAACGGACTTTTGATATTTTCTCCCTCAACTTGTGGTTTCAAACCAATAAATATTTCATCTACCAAGGTATAAACTAGTATGATTTTATCATTAGGTTCAATTAACCAATACTCTTTTACACCTGCTTCCTGATATAAATTAAATTTCGTGTGAACATCGTGTTTACTATTATTTGGCGAAATAATTTCGACCATTAAATCAGGGGAACCATTACAACCTCTGGCATCCAACTTGTTTTCATCACAAATAACACACAAATCGGGTTGTACTACTGTGGTGTCTTTTTGAGCTGAAGGTATTGGCAATCGAACATCAAAAGGAGCTTGGAAAACATTACAAGGTTTTCGCTTTAAATTTTCATAAAAGCAACCTGTTAGATTACTTGATATTCTTTGATGCACCATACTTGGAGCTGGACTCATTTTAAGAATAAAACCTTTTATTAACTCCACACGTTCTTGAAATTGCCACTTTAAATAGTCAGCATAGGAATATTTTTTGGACAAATCTAAATCGGAAAAATTAGTAACTATTGCCATTTTTTAAAGATTTAAAAACAAATTTAATCAAATTGTGAGTTACTTTAAATGAAAAACAAAAAAAGTCCCGCAATTGCGAGACTCTTAAATCTATTTAGAATAAAAATATTATCCATTCAAAGCTTCTGCTCCACCTACGATTTCTAAGATTTCATTAGTAATAGCAGCTTGACGGGCTTTGTTGTATGTTAATTTCAATTGATTTCTCAATTCAGTTGCGTTATCGGTTGCTTTGTGCATAGCAGTCATACGTGCACCATGCTCTGAAGCAAATGAATCACGGATTCCTTTGTACAATTGTGTTTTTAATGATTTAGGAATCAAAGTCAACACGATTTCTTCTTTCGATGGTTCGAAAATATAATCTCCAGCAGTAACATTCAAATCAGATTTTACAGGAGCTAATGGCAAAAATTGTTCTGTTTGAACGATTTGAGTAGCTGCGTTTTTAAATTGGTTATAAATCAATTCAATTCTGTCATACTCACCACTAACAAATTTCTGAGTTAATGTTTCAGCAATAACAGCAACATTATCAAAAGTCAAATCATCAAAAACAGTACTTTGATTGTCAATTACTGTGTTTGTTTTGCTTAAAACATCATTTCCTTTTTTACCAATAGCAAAAATATCTACTTGTTTTCCAGCAAAATAGGCAGCACGATTTTTAGCTTCTTTAATTACATTGGTATTAAAAGCACCACACAAACCTCTGTTAGAAGTAATAGCTACTAATAATACTTTTTTTACTTCACGTTGTGTAGTAAATTCTTCTCCAGTTCCTCCATCAAGAGTTGCAGAAAGACTTTGTAATAATTCCGTTAATTTTTCGGCATAAGGTCGCATGGCTGTAATTGCATCTTGTGCTTTCTTTAGCTTTGCTGCAGAAACCATTTTCATCGCAGATGTAATTTGCATCGTAGATGAAACGGAAGTAATTCTATTACGGATTTCCTTTAAATTTGCCATTTATATTATAGTTGTTGGTTGTTAGTTGTTGGTTGTTAGTTTTTAGAATTATCTAAAAACTATCAACCAACAACCATCAACAAAAATTAGTTATATTTTGCTGAAACTTCTTTCGCTACAGTTTCGATTACATCTGTAATGTCGTCTGTTAATTTACCGGCTTTTAAAGCATCAAGAGTTGCTCTGTGTTTTGCGTTCAAGAATGCTAAGAAATCTTTCTCGAATTCTTTTACTTTGTTCACAGGAACATTTCTCAACAAGTTTTTAGAACCTGCATAGATAATTGCTACTTGGTCTTCAACAGTATAAGGATCATTCAAACCTTGTTTCAAGATTTCAACGTTTCTTTTTCCTTTTTCAATTACGTTTAAAGTAACAGCATCCAAATCAGAACCAAATTTAGCAAACGCTTCCAATTCACGGAATTGAGCTTGATCTAATTTTAAAGTACCTGATACTTTTTTCATTGATTTAATTTGAGCATTACCTCCAACACGAGATACAGAAATACCTACGTTGATTGCTGGACGAACTCCTGAGTTAAACAAATCTCCATCAAGGAAAATTTGACCATCAGTAATCGAAATTACGTTTGTTGGGATATATGCAGAAACGTCACCCGCTTGAGTTTCGATAATTGGTAAAGCTGTTAAAGAACCACCACCTTTAACGATTCCTTTTAATGAATCTGGTAAATCATTCATGTTTTTAGCAATTCCGTCATCAGCGATAACTTTACAAGCTCTTTCTAATAAACGAGAGTGTAAGTAGAAAACGTCTCCAGGATAAGCCTCACGTCCCGGTGGTCTTCTTAATAAAAGAGAAACCTCACGGTAAGCAACAGCTTGTTTAGATAAATCATCATAAACAATAAGAGCTGGACGACCAGAATCTCTAAAATATTCTCCAATTGCAGCACCTGCGAAAGGAGCATAAACTTGCATTGGAGCTGGATCAGAAGCATTAGCAGCAACGATAACTGTATAAGCCATTGCTCCTTTTTCTTCTAACATATTAGCAATCCCTGCTACAGTTGACGCTTTTTGTCCAATTGCAACATAGATACAAAATACTGGTTTACCAGCATCATAAAATTCTTTTTGATTTAAGATAGTGTCAATACAAACAGTTGATTTACCTGTTTGACGGTCACCAATAACCAACTCACGTTGTCCACGTCCAACAGGGATCATTGCATCTACTGCTTTAATACCTGTTTGTAATGGTTCAGTAACTGGTTGACGGAAGATAACTCCAGGAGCTTTTCTTTCCAAAGGCATTTCGTATAAGTCTCCACCAATTGGTCCTTTTCCATCAATTGGAAAACCAAGAGTGTTAACAACACGTCCTACCATTTGTTCTCCTACTTTAAGAGAAGCAATACGTTGTGTTCTTTTTGCAACCGAACCTTCTTTGATTCCTGTAGATGGTCCTAAAAGTACCACACCTACATTGTCTTCTTCAAGATTCAATACAATAGCCTCAAGACCATTTTCAAATTCAACTAACTCACCGTATTGAACATTTGAAAGCCCGTAAATACGAGCAATACCGTCTCCAACTTGAAGTACCGTTCCTACTTCCTCTAGCGTAGCGCCAGATTCAAAACCTTCTACTTGCTTTCTTAATATTGCTGAAATTTCAGCAGGTTTGATTTCCGCCATCTTAATTTATAATTTAGACACTTAATGTGCAATAAAACTAGTTACTTAATTCTTTTCTTAATACTTGTAATCGGTTAGCAATAGAAGCATTGTACTGCTTATCGCCTATGGTTAAAATAAATCCTCCAATGATAGCAGGATCTACACTATTTTTAATAGTCACTTTTTTATCTGACAAAGAGGTGATTTTAGCTAAAACTTTAGCTTCTAAATCAGCATCCATTGGGAAAGCAGTAGTTACTTTGGCTACTTCAATACCATTAACTTCATCAAATAAATTAGAATATGCTACTGCGATAGCCTCAAGAATTTCAAATCTTTTATTTTCGAATAATAAATGAAAGAAACCTTTAGTTACGCCATTAATTGTAGCAAAAACTTCCAATAATGCACTTTCTTTAACCTCAACACTTATTGTTGGACTTTGAATAAATGTATTTAATTCAGAATTGCCTTTGATTGTTGAAGCAATTAAAATCATATCGTTATTCACCTCGTTAGCTACTCCTATTGAGTCTGCCATACTAAGGATTGCTTTTGCGTAACGAATTGCTGCTCTTGTACCTGCCATAATATTAGTTTAGCTTTACGTCACCTAACATTTTCTCAACTAATTTAGTTTGAGCTTCAGTATTAGATAATTCGTCTTTCAATAATTTCTCTGCGATACTCAATGATAAAGTAGAAACTTGTAATTTCAATTCCGCCATTGCTGAGTTTTTCTCACTTTCAATTGCGGCTTTAGCCTGCTCAATCATTTTCAATCCTTGTGCTTGGGCTTCCGTTTTTGCATCAGCAACCATTTTCTCTTTCATTTCACGAGCTTCTTTCAACATAGCATCACGCTCTGCTCTTGCCTCGTTCAAGATTCTTTGGTTATCAGCTTGAAGATCTTGCATTTCTTTTCTAGCATTTTCAGCTGATTCTAATGCGTTTTTGATTCCTTCTTCTCTTTCATTAACTGCATCAAGAATAGGTTTCCAAGCGAATTTTTTCAATAATAATATTAATCCAACAAATATTAATATTTGCCAAAAAAACAAACCAAACTCAAACTGATTAATTAACTTTTCCATTATATATAATTCTAAGTTTTATATTCTAAATTTAATCCAGTTGCATTGCTGCAATGTAATGTTTTAATTTTAAAAACAATAGTTACAACCAACCGTTGCAACTATTGCCTTTTTGTTTTAATTAAGCTGCGAATAAAGCTGCGAAACCAATACCTTCAATAAGTGCAGCAGCGATAAGCATAGCTGTTTGGATTTTTCCTGAAGCTTCTGGTTGACGAGCAATAGCGTCCATTGCTGAACTACCAATTTTCCCAATACCTAAACCTGCTCCGATAACGATTAATCCAGCTCCAATAATTTGTGGAATTTCCATGATATATATATTAAAAATTAAACATTCTTTTTTTGAAAGTTAAATGTTATTTGTTAATAGTTAAACGTCCAGTGACTAATAACTTAAAAACTCCTAACTCATAACTTTTTTAGTGGTGACCTTCTTCATGATGATGCTCTTCTACAGCTGAACCAAAGTAAAGTGCAGATAACATCGTGAAAATATACGCTTGTAAAAACGCTACTAATATTTCTAGAATAGAAAGTGCAAATGATAATCCAAATGACAAACTACTTCCAATCCAGCTTTTAAAGATAAACATTAAACCAATAATACTCATCAATACAATGTGTCCTGCAAAAATATTTGCGTACAAACGAATCATTAACGAAAATGGTTTAATGAAAACTCCTAACAACTCAATTGGTGCTAAAATAATACGCATTGGTTTTGGCACACCTGGCATCCAGAAAATGTGTCCCCAATAGTTTTTGTTAGCAGTTAGGTTTGTAATCAGGAAAGTTAAAAATGCTAACGAAAAAGTAATCGTTAAGTTACCTGTAGCATTAATTCCTAGTGGAGTTAATCCGAAGATGTTTAAGAACAATACAAAAAAGAATATTGTCAATAAATAACTCATGTAGTTTTTATATTTTTTCTCACCAATGTTTGGAATCGCAATTTCGTCACGAATGTAAAGTACTATTGGTTCAAAAATACGACCTACTCCAGAAGCGATTCCTCCGTTTTTAGCGTATGATTTAGCCAAGCTAGTAAAAATCCAAAACATTAATAAAGCAGCAGCTATAATAGAAACTACTGTTTTAGTAATTGAAAAGTCAATAGGACGAACATTAGTAGGGAAACCCGTTTCTTCATTCTCAGTAATTGTTCCTGAAGCATCTGTTCTATAAATTTTACCATCGTGGTGATTGATAGCATAATAGTTACCATTAGATTCAGCTACTTCTTTTCCGTGGTGGAATTTTGCAGATGAAAAAACGTGTAAAGCATCATCCCATAAGATTACAGGTAATGGAAAACCCCAAGCTTCTCCAGTGGCATCATCTTGAGTCAACGAGAAATCGTGAGAATCCAAAACGTGGTGACCAATAAACGCTTTAATTTTAGACTTTACATCTGTTGGTTCAGCATGCGCTCCTTCATGATGCCCTTCGGCTACTACTTCGTGAGCTGCTTCTTGTACATGTGCAGAATCAACTTCTTGATTTGCAAAACTCATCAATGGAAGACACGCTAAAAATGTTGCTATTATAAATCTAAGTGGTCTGTTTAAAATCACCATAATTACTAAATATGTTATATTTACGTTTCTAAAATTTGGCGCAAAGGTACATTTTTTATTAATATCCAAAAGGATATAAAAATATATTTTTTTTAATGCCTTGTTAAAAGTCCTATTTTATTGCTTTTCGTTTAATATTCTTATAGTTACGACGGTTTCAATTGTCAAAAAAAGAATAAACAGTACAAAAAAATTCATTTTCTCTGTTCTGATGTCATAATGCTTAATATCTAAAATTGGCTTCAAAAGCAAGTAGTATAGAACTATTTTACTAGTAGTTAGTAGCAAAAAAGACATCCCTAACTGATCAAAATTACGCTCTTTTATTTTTAATAAAATCAAAATTATCATCAAAGAAAGCATGAAAAAGATACCATACAATTGCTCTAAACTGTAATAAAAAACAGCTGAATTGATATTGAAAAAATAAAAAATTAATTTGTGTACTACATAGCCTACTATTACTGAAATCAATAAAAATAGAAATGTCTTGTGATTTTTTAAAAACATAATTGTTGTTTTGCCCGAAAAGCGTGTTTACTTAAGTTATTCTTTTTCTTTATTAATTTCATTTACCTGTCTTATCACGTTGTATAAGGCCAAAAAAACGCCTACCATAACCAGCACCTTATTGTAGTAAAACTTTGGATTAGGATGGTTCTCATCAAGCCAATCGCCTAAATAGGAAAACAGAAAGATAATCACTCCCATTTGGATGGGAATATTTATCAATGCCAGCCACTTACTGGATTTATTTTTGTTGGGTTTCTTTTCCATCGGTTAAGAGCTTTACATTTTCTTTCATCCTGCATGAAGCACTAAAATCAGCTCCAGGTTCTACTGCTAATTTTCCCACGGTGGCATCACCATGAATACTCGCCTTCGATTTTACATTTAATAATTCAGCTACTTGAATTGTTCCTTTAAAATTTCCTTCAATATCCGCATTATTGCAACTAATATCCCCCGTAACACTCCCAGTAGGACCTATAACCAGTTTTCCTGTAGATTGAAAATTCCCAATCAATTCGCCATCTAATCTAAAATCAGCCTTCGAAATAATATCTCCTTTTATTAGCGTTCCTTCAACAATTCTATTGGTTTTTCCTAGAAGATCAGTATAGGGTTTTTCTTTTTTATTAAACATGATTATTCTTTTTTTGCTTCTAAATAGGAATTTAAATTCTTCTTAATTTGAATTATTTTATAATTTTCATTCGAAATAATTATAGCTGGAGTCACTATTTTATAAGCTAAATCTTCTTTTAAAACATTCGCCACGCTTGCTGCATAATCTTGTGTTGTAATTCCCTGAATAATTATAAATCCTTCATTTTCTGCATACGAATTATAAGCTAGATTTATTTTTTGAGCATTCTCCGCTTTGATAAACTTGCTTATTTTTTCCTCAATTGCTTTTCTATCATTAACAGCATTTAATGCAACAGGATACAGTACTTTCCAATGACTTGAAGTTGTAAAATTAAAATCCATTTGTTCCAATAACGGAATTTGTTCTGCCAAAATAGTATTGGCTTTCTTCCCTTCTTCAGTATTTGGATATGTATCGGCAACATTTTCTAATGCGGCTTTGTAAGCAACTAATCCTTTTTGTTTTGCAATAACGTTTGCTTTTAAAAGTTCTAGTTTTGGCACTACTTCTTCACCCGAAAATTGATTTATCAACCCGTCAATTTTTGCCGCTACAGCATCAAATTCTTCGTTGCTATATTGTTCGTATAATTTTTTATAAACCACATCAGGACTTCCCTCCTCAACCACTACATTAGCATTATTTAGAATTTGGGTATAACGCGAATTTGGATATACTGTTAGAATTTTATTCTTGATGGTTTCGGCTCTGCTGGCATCCGTAATTTGATAAATTTTATACAAATTATACAACGTAGGAAGGACTAATTTTTCTTCTGGATCATTGCCTAATAACTGTTCTAACTTAGTTGCAGCCAAATCATTTTCTTTAAACTTTTCCTTATAAATTATACCCAATTGATAATACGCATCATCGCGTTCTTTAGTAATACTATCAATAGCCGTGCTTGAGGTTGGTAATTGATTGATGTAAAAATCAGCTGCATATTTTGGATTGGTTTCTGTCTGTTTCGAAATAGAATCTGTAGTTATTTCTTGCTGTACCATTAAAGTAGAATCTACAGCCATAGCTGCATTTGAATTAGCAGAAGAAGAAACTCTCCAATAACCGCCTGCAACACGTTTTCCCCAATTTTTCTTAAACGCTACTTTCCCAAAAGACACCGTGGCCTGATTGTAAAAATAAAATACATTATCGGCCTGAAGACTAGTCATTGATGGCGGAGCAAATGATGGTTTGGCTAGTGCTTTTCCATTAGCAGAAACTAGCGCATCGGCTGTTGTTGC
The DNA here is from genome assembly GCF_041729725.1 of Flavobacterium zubiriense. Taxonomy (NCBI): domain Bacteria; kingdom Pseudomonadati; phylum Bacteroidota; class Flavobacteriia; order Flavobacteriales; family Flavobacteriaceae; genus Flavobacterium; species Flavobacterium zubiriense. Next base: position 47,408 of record NZ_JBCFQL010000015.1, read on the forward strand.
TTGGCTGTTTCTTTCAATATTTTTTTGTTTCTCGGCTTCTTTTTCTTCTAAAATTCTTTTGGCTTCATCTTGTTTTTTTAACTTTTCGATATAACCATCAAAATAAGCGATTTTTCCAGATTCAGGTAAAGCAACCAATTTAAGAATACTGTCATTTCTAATTGCTATGGCTTCATAGAAAATAACTTCGTCCAGATTTTTACGCACTTTTTCAATATGAATAAATTCTCTGGTTTTAGGATTCAGTTTCACTAGAGTACTATCGTAATATTTGGCAGCCATAGGGTAACTCGCCTTTTTAAAATACATGTTTCCAATATTTCTATAATTGGAAGCAATTAAATAATTATCTGTTTTAGCATAATCTAGAGAAGCGTTGTAATATTCTAAAGCTCTTTCGTCTTTGCTTTGTTTGTCATAAAAAATACCCACTTGGTGATTTAAAATATCCAGAAACGGACGATTCTCACGATTTTCTAAGAGTTTATGGAATTTTTCGTCAAAAACAAATTTATCACCATTTTGATAATCAAACATTTGCGCCAATCTCACCTGAGATTGCATCATGTATTTCCTGTCTGATTTTCGATTCATCTTAATCACAGCTTCATAATAATCTCTTGCCTGATCATTTTGACCCATTTCCTGATACAATTGTCCCAGGATAAAACGGTATCTGGCTTTTTCGTTATTGTGTGTGGTAAAATTGACTGCCTTTTTCAATTTGACAATGGCACTGTCTTTTTCTTCTAAATTTAAAAACGACGATGCCAGAAGCGCATTGGCATCAGCCAAAACCTGCTTTTTAGATTTGTGCTCTTTGAGCATCTTAGTGATATTTTTTACAACCAAAGCATCGTTGCCCAAACGCATATTGGTTTTTTCTCGCCATATTTTAGCTTCATCAATTCGGCTACTGTTGGGGTATTTGTATAAAATATAATTGAAAGCGTCCAGAGCGGGAATAAATCTTTTGTCGTAATAACGGGATTTTCCTAAAAGTAAATAGGCTTCGTCTATTTGAGAATTGCGTTCTTTTCCTTTAATATTCATCGAATGTTTTTGGATCGCTTTAGTTGCTTTAGTCTCCGCCAATGCAAAATCGGCATTTTTAGAAGTATCGGCTACCACAACATCTTCATCGATTTTCATGGCTTCGATAGGCAAAATTTCCCAAAAATCATCTTGATTACTGGCTTCAATGGACTTAATTCCTTTGTCTAATCCTATTTGCCCATTGTATAAAATGTTGTATTTTGTACTTAAAGCATGTGAATTTCGAGCCAAAAAAGTATCATTTCTAGTAGAACAAGCTACCAAAATACACAAACACCCTAAAGGAATTGAATATTTAAATTTGTTGGTTTTCAATGATTCGCAGTTTTTATCATTAAACTTTGTAAAAGTTTTTTTAGTATAATGACTGGTAAAAATACGTTTCTTTTTGAAATATAGAAATTTAAAGCAGGAAAAAGCTTTTCTTTCATTTTGAGCCATTTTAAAATAACTCAAAAGTAGTTAATTTAGCTTAACAGATCATCTATTAAAACACTAATAATCAAAATTTTAAATTAAAAAACAAAGAGCCTGAAATAGTAAAAAAGCTACTTTTTAAACATTAAAAATTTTAAATAAATACTTTTAAGCCGCTAAAATTGATTATTCCTTAAAATATTCATTGAAGAGAGTATCCTAAATTATATAGTGTTTCTTATTTTTGTCAAAAATTATATCACATGCCAAATTTTCTTAAACTCCTTATAAAAGAGGTTAGAAGAGAAACCGCCGCTGCCGTTTCAATACTTTTTAATGTTCCTGAAGAATTAAAAGACAATTATAAATTCATTGCAGGACAATACGTAAACATCCGATTAACATTAGACGGAAAAGAAATTCGTCGTGCCTATTCTATTTGTTCTTCACCTGAAAGTGGCGAATTGCGCATTGCAGTAAAAGCAGTAAAAGACGGCGCTTTTTCTCAATTTGCCAATACAAAACTAAAAGCGGGTGATGTTCTTGAAGTAGGAACTCCAGAGGGAAAATTTACTTTTGAGCCCGATGCGCACAAACAAAAAAATTATGTTGCTTTTGTTTCTGGTAGCGGAATCACACCTGTTTTATCTATTTTAAAATCAGTTTTAAAAAGCGAACCAGAAAGTTCTTTTGTTTTGGTTTACGGAAATAAATCACCAGAAGAAACTATTTTTCACCAGCAATTACATGACTTGCATTTGCAATATGTCAATCGATTATTTGTGCATTATGTGTACAGTCAGGCTAAAGCCGATGAAGCATTGTTTGGTCGAATTGACAAATCGGTAGTGAATTATGTTTTGAACAACAAACATGCAAGCTTAGAATTTGAAAAATTCTATTTGTGTGGACCTGAACAAATGATTGATACCGTTTCTACCATTTTGAAAGAGAAAAACGTAAAAGATTCGGCTATAAAGTTTGAGCTTTTTACGGCTTCAGTTCATGAAAATGAGATCAAAGAGTTGAGCGGACATTCGAAAATTACCGTTATGGTGGATGATGAAGAAACATCGTTTGAAATGTCTCAGAAACAAACCATTCTGGAAGCAGCCTTAAAACAAGGCATCGATGCACCTTATTCTTGCCAGGGCGGAATTTGCAGCAGCTGTCTTTGTCGCGTAACTCAGGGAAGCGCCGAAATGAAGAAAAACTCCATCCTAACCGATAAAGAAATTGCCGACGGATTAATCCTGAGCTGTCAAGCTCATCCAACATCAGACACGATTTATGTGGATTACGATGATGTTTAATAATAAATTCCAATATTTAAATTTCCAAATTCCAATAACTGAAAACTTCTCTGAAAAGGGAAGTTTTTTTGTTTTAGGGATGTTGGGTTTTTTCTTATCTTAGCAAGTAAAATGAAATAAAAAAATATTTCGTGTTACATTATTCGTTAACTTTGCTATGAAAAAAATTCGACAAATCATTTTTTATCAAGATCATTTTATGGAGTTTTATAATCTTCAAAATGAAAAAGTCCAAAAGAAAATTGATGAAGTCTTTTTTATAATCACAGTTTTAGAAAGAATTCCTAAAAAATTCTTTGATCATTTAAGCGGAACAAATGGTTTGTATGAAATTAGAATTGAATTTGGCGGAAATATTTTTAGAGTATTTTGCTGTTTTGACGAAGGGAAATTGATTGTCCTTTTTAATGGTTTCCAAAAGAAATCTCCAAAAACTCCAAAAAATGAAATTGAGAAAGCGGAAAAACTTAAAGAAGAATATTTTAAGATAAAAGACCATGAAAAAGGAAAATAACATTACAAATTTTGATGAACTTTTAGAAACCAAATACGGGAAATCCGGAACTACAGAAAGAATTAATTTCGAGATTAAAGCCAAAGCATTTGCTATTGGTGAATTGATTAAAGAGGAACGCAGACTAGCCTGTTTAACTCAACAAGAATTAGCAGACAAAACGGGAACTAAAAAAAGTTTTATCTCCAGAATTGAAAATGGTCATACCGATATTCAGCTTTCCACTTTATACCGATTGTTAGAAATTGGATTAGGGAAAAAAATTTCCATTTCGATAGCCTAAATACTCTAACTGATACAAACACATCACCAGTAAACATTTAACTAATTCTTTTAAGTTTTCATACCATGAAATTCATTCGAGAACTATTCAAGAAAGATCCTTCTCTTCTGACCGAAGGAGAAAGCTATCCTAATCTTAGTAAGCATATAACACAATCTTAAAATTTACACTCAACACACAATAATTTTGTATTTTTGATATAAAAATTTAGGTTATGGATTTACAAACTAGAAAAATTGAATTTGTGCAAGAGTTTCTAAAACTTCAAAGTGAAGAGTTAATTGTTCAGTTTGAAAATTTATTGAAAAAGGAAACTCAAAAAAAACTAAAACCCATGTCGGTAATTGAGTTAAACGCAAGAATTGACCAATCAGAAAATGATTTTAAAAAGGGGAAATTCAAAACCAGTGCTGAACTTTTATCCAAATACAAATAATGGCTTTTAAAATAATTTGGTCTGATTTTGCAGAAATGCAATTGGATCAAATTTTTGAATATTATATTGAAAAAGCAGGTATTCGAGTTGCTAGGAATATAATTGAAAAAATTATTTTAGAACCAAATAAAATACTTTCTCAGCCTGAAAGTACTCCAATAGAAGAATTACTATTGGATAGAGAAAAAGAATATCGATATTTGATTTGCGGCAATTACAAAATTATTTATTCGGTTGACCTAAAACAAAAGTTCATAATGATTGCGGACGTTTTTGATACAAGACAAAATCCTTCAAAAATCAAAAGAACTAAATAAAAAATCATAAACGGGTACGAACTTATTGATTATGAAATCCATTCGAGAACTATTCAAGAACAATCCATCGCTTCTTGACGAACCAGAAGTAATCGCACTTATAGATTATTGCGAAGAATTGCAAGACGAAATTGTAGAGTTCAAATTCCAAAAAACAAACAATAAGGAACTCGCGATGCTGGATATGCTCAAAGAAGTTATCAAGGGCTGCAACGCCATAGAGAAACAGCAAATGGAACACGAGCGTTTTGGGTTTGAAGCTCCAGCTTATCAAGAAACCATTTCGAATCTAAAAAGATATATTTATGGTAGATGTAAGGACGAGAAAATTTATTTGTAGGTCATTGCGAGGAACGGGCGCCATCACACGTCAACAGCATCAAATGAGATGGCGCCCGTTCCTCACAATGACTATAAAAAAGCATTCCACAAGAACATATTTTTTTGCCTTTGAATTTCTTCTTTATCATCACCATAGCTGTACCAATCCTTTAATTTATCTTCAAAAAGGGTTTTTAACTCCTTTAAATCATAGGTTTTTTTTGCCGTTACAGGTTTTATATCAGCAGCATTGGTAAAGGCCACATCGACTTTTGTGGCAATATAAGAGGTGTACAACCTAGGAATGGTAAGTCCTAAAATCATACCTGGCAAACCATTTATGGAACATGGACCACCAGAAATGGTAATGTCATCCGTATAAAAAGCAAAAACATATACATCATCCATTATTTTGCCTACGGCTTTTCGGCAATTGTAGCCCGCAATTTCTCTATTTTCATTGGTAATTTTCCATTCTATTTTGGGAATACTATCGGCTACAACAAAATTAGTTCCACCTATTTGTTTTTGCATGTTCATCATTCCTGTATTAAAATCAAAATACCAACTGCTTTCTTCATCCGCATCTTTCAGGTATTTTGGAATTCTTGTTTTTGGACTCCATCTGTCAAATTTGAAAATGCTTTTATTCTCAGAAAAAGTATAATTAAAATATGAAATTTTAAGATCGGAAAGATTGTCTTTCATCATTTCATCCCAACTATCATTGCTCATCGTTTTTTTGAGATTGGTATTTACTTCATATTCAATGACAGCTTTATCTACAAATTGCTGTGCATTTGAACTGGTTGTAAAAATAAGTGTTACAATTATAAAATATATTACTTTCATCCTTTGTAAGTTATTAGTTCTGAGTTGTGAAATTGTCATTGAAATTATTTTTTTGCTTTTTCTCCCCCATTTTTGAAATTCCAGGTAAAACCTATCATAGCATATCTTCTAAGTCTGTCGTTTTGTTCCTGACTGATGGTATTTTCATATACATTTCTTTGTATACCTATATTTTGATTCAAAATATCTCGTACCATAAAATAGGCGGTAAACTCATCGTTTTTAAAGGTGCGTTGCAATCTTGCATTCCACAATTGATTGGTCAGATTGTCTTGAAAATCGACTGTTTTTTGTCTGGTATTTAAATTGTAATCAGTAGCTATTTTCCACTTTTCAGCAAAGAAAACTCCTATATCTAAATTCAAATTATTAGTGTTAAAGGATTTGATTTCATCATTTTGAGAAGTACTATTTCTATTAAATGAAAACCTATTACTTAAACTAATATCGTAGTGCTTTTGTTTGGATTTATTTAAATACACTGAAAGTCCAGTGTTTAAATTCTTAGCACTACCCATTTTATCATTAATGCTAAGTACTGATTTATTATAGCCAAAAGAAGGACTAAAATCAGCTCTCATATCTAATTTCTTGATTTTTAATCCATATCCCAAATAAAAATTACCTGAAAAATTTCCATTGGTATTTATGGGTCTGGAAACTGTTTTGGCCGTTTCAGGATCAATTACTCTGCTATAGATAATTGCATTACTTGTTGTGCTGAAATTTAGTCCCTGATAAATTTGAGTTTCCGTCAGCATATCATAACTGCCCTGATTGATGTTAATATTATTAGTAAAAGATTGCTTTAAATCCGGATTTCCCACCGTTTGATTAAAAAAGTCCTGATTGTTTCTCAATGGTTGTAATTGATCTAGTGTAGGCTGTCTTGTTGATCCCTGATAATTAACCCTTAAACTACTGTTGCTTTTATACTTGTAAGAGAAATTTGCCGAAGGAAAAAAGTTAGTATAACTACGTTTGTATTGTTTATCCATAGTTTTATCTAACAAATCAAAAGAAGTAAACCCAAAACCACTTCCAATACTATAATTGATTTTTTTAGCATTATAACTCAATTTTAAATTGGGTCTGTGAGTGATTATGGTTTGTTCAAACTCATTTGACAATGAAGATACTAATTGATCATATCTTCCGGTATCTTCAGAATAATCATAAGTAAAATAGTTGTTTTTGCCTTTATCATAAGCAATTTGGTAAGCAAATTGAAGTGCTATTTGTTTAGCAATAGGTTCAGAATAACTAAAACTGGCTGAAAAATTCTGACTTGTTCTATCACCTATTTTATTTTGATTGATAGTATCTTTTGCAGCAAGAACTCCATCTACATAACTTTCATTAGAAGATTTTAAAAAATTATCTGAGTTGGTATTGAGCATACTCCAACTACTATTTAATGAAAATGTACGACGCGCTTTAGCAAACTTATGCTTGAATAAAAAACCGGCTGATAAAGCAGACTTATCCGAATTAGTGGTGAATAAACGCTGCTGTTTGTTTTTTAATATTCCGTCATTTCCTGTTGTGGCTCCGTCTGTAAATTCATCACTATCTGTATCATAAAAATTAGTCCTAGCAGAGAATTTTATAGAATTTACCGAATCTAATTTCACATCATAAACCGCATTGAGTTTAAAATTACTCCTGTCAACATTGGTTACTGTAGACCGGTTTTCATTTAATTGGGTTTCTCCCACCTGCGTTTGAGAAATTCTGCTACTGTTATTGGTATAAATCTGATTATTGAATTTGGGTGAAACATTCAGGTTTTGTTTGTCATTCCATTTGTTAGTGTACTGCAATCCTGCATTTGTATTTTTGATAAATCCGTTTTGCGTATTAATACGGGGTTCTCCGTCATTATTATCACCCACCCACTCATAGCTTACATTTCCATCATCATCCATGTTCATGCTAATATTGTTGTCACGAGCTCCAAATTTCTCACTGTCTTCCCAGCCCAGTCCATCCTGACCCGTGTTTCCATTTAATAGAAAGGCAGATAATTTCCTTTTGCCTTTAAAACTGCTAAACATCAAATTAGTATTATATCTGCTATCGGCATCCGTAAAGGGCTGATTGGCTCCGTCCATTTTACCAAAATACCCTTTCTTTTTATCTTCTTTTAATTTCAGGTTAATAGTTTTTTGGGTTTTTCCATCGTCAATTCCTGTAAATTCGGCCAGTTCACTTTTTTTATCAAATACCTGAACTTCTTTTACTGCATCGGCTCTTAAGTTTTTTACCGCCATACCGGGATCGTCACCAAAAAATTCTTCACCATCTACTAATACTTTTTGTACTGTTTCTCCCATCGCTTTTATGGCTCCGTTTCTATCGACTTGAATTCCTGGAAGCTTCTTAAGTAATTCTTCCACATTGGCATTAGCATCTACTATAAAATCGCTTGCCCTGTAACTTGTAGTGTCTCCTTTTATTCGAATAGAACCCGTTTTTATAACAACTTCTCTCAAAAGCTCAATTTTACTTTTCAAATCAATAGTTCCTATATTTTTTTCGTTTTCATCCATTGTAATGGCATCGACATAATCTGCATATTGACTATGAGAAGTCATCAATATATAGTTTCCTGCTTTTACATTTTTGAGATTAAAGTTCCCCTTTTTGTCCGATCGGGTAAACTTATATAAAATAGAATCGACTGGGGTTAATAAAGCAACAACCGAATTGTAAACGGGTGCTTTTTCGTTACCATCGGTTAAAACACCCGAAAGATTTGCTTTTTGAGAAAATGCTGAAAAAGAGAAAAAGAACAAAATTGCAATTGATACTATATTTTTTGGCATAAATAGGTTCTGTTTTTAATTGAATATCATTAAAAAAAACCAACTTGATAAAAAAAATCCCTTTTTTTCTGGGTTAGCTTTAATGTGTAAGACCTAACTCACAGAGAGCCAAAATAGTATTTTTTACACTTATAATTTAAAAGCTATTTGTTAAATAATTGGTAAAATTATTCTTTCAATAAAAAACTCAGGAAACATAAGGCTTAACTAAGAATATAACTTAATTTACTTGTTTAGAATCATTTAAAACTTTCACAATAGAATCAACTGTAATTGTTCGCATGGCGTCTTCGTAGCCTTCCACAATTTTGTTACCGTAAACCGAAGTGGGTAATTTAGGGAACAAATTTCTATCGGAAACCAAGGCATTTTGGAGTGGTTGATTGAATGGTGCAAAACCAGCAAAAGGATGTGTAGCGCCCCAAAGTGTAACTACTTTTACTCCTAACATAGCTGCAATATGGGCATTCCCAGAATCCATAGAAAGCATCACATCAAGATTACTAATAAGTTGTAATTCTTGTTGAAATTTGATTTTTCCCGCCATATTTATGACGTTTTTGTATGGAGACGAAATGGAATCTAAGATTTCGATTTCTTTCTTTCCTCCACCAAAAAGTAGAATTTTATTTTCTGTCCCGAAACTTCGGGATTCAGCCAATTTTCTAATTACTTCCTTCATTAAGTCCAAAGGATAAACCTTAGCATCATACTGCGCAAATGGAGCAATTCCGATTAGTTTTTGATGATTTTTGCCAATTATCGAAACAATTTCAGGACTCAAAACCGCCTTTTCAGGAAACTCTGGATTCGATAAATCTACAGTAAAACCTAATTTTTGAAATACCTGAATATGGTTTTCGAACATTGTTGGCAATGGCTCAAACAGCTTATTTTCGGCAGCGGTTAACGCTTTTTTACCTTCCCGTCCTTTATCAACGGCTGCTACTTTTTTCCCGCTTAAAGCAAAAAGTGTTCGCACCACTTTGGAACGAAGCACATTATGCAAATCAGCAAAAGCATCGATTTTAAGTTTTCGTAAATCTCTAAATAAACGAAGTAAACCTATAAATCCTTTATGACGCTCTTTTTCATCAAAAGCTAAAAAAGAAAGATTGGGAATTCCGTCAAAAAAAGGCTTGAAAAAGGGTCGAGAAACCACTGTAATTTGAACCGTTGGATATTGTTTTACAAAAGCTCTTAAAACAGGAGCCGTCATGGCAACATCTCCCATTGCGGAGAGTCTCATGACGGCGATATGCTTTGTTTTTTTAGGCATTTTTAAATACTTTGATTTGTATACTTTTTAATATAAAGTTACAGATATTGTCGTTTTTTGGCCATTCTTTGGCCATTTCATTTTATATAAATCTCTTGAAAATCAAGCTTTAACAATAGACTTGTTAACAAAAATATTGTGTTTTCAACATTTTTCTAGGTTTTTTTTGGCCTTTTCTTGGCCATTTCATTTTTACTTTCTAAATCATTAATTGTTTTTGTTATTGCTTCTGCAATCACTTCCATTTGATTTAAATATTCATTTGCAATTTCATAGGTTGAAGTAGAACCTTCTCCTTGTTGTTCAAGTACTTTATTAGAAACTAATTTATCAACTCTAAATCGGACTTGCTTTCTTGATAATTTATCTTCAAAAAGTCCAACAAAATCTTTCATCTTTGCTTTACTCTCTTTAGATAAAAACTGCAAAATGGTATTTAAAACTTGATTATCATCAATCTCTTGAAGCTTATAATATTTTGCTTTCTCATCTGTAAAATCATAATAATCTTTAGATAAAATATAAAAAATGGCATTTGTTTTTCCTCTTTTTTCTATCAATTTCTTTTGCAAAAGCTGATTTACTTGTTCTAAATCAAGTGTGTTCTTTGGACTACAATTCTTAATTTTATTTAAAGTAACTATTTCTAAAACGGAGAGTTTTTCAGGCAACTCTTTTTGGATAGAATCGATAAATAATGCAAATGCTCTATCTTCAATTATAGCAGATAATTTCAAATTTACCTGAAAGTTATCTGACTTTGAATAATCGGGTTCCGCTTTACCTTCCGAAAGTGTATTGTAATATATCTTATCAACTCCTTGTCCTGAACGCTCAACAATTCCTGTTTTCTGTAGAATATCCGCTAATAATCTATTTCTTGGAGTGCTTGGAATTTTTATTAGGTTTTCTAATGTTACACCTGATGGAAAACCACCAGCGTTAATAATATCAAGTCGTTGGGGAAATTGTTTAATTACAATTTCAGAAGTCCTTTTATAATCGCGATGCGATATTGCATTGTTAATAGATTCACGAATGACCTCTTCATTAAAATAAGGTACATTAAAAATATAAGCTCCATCTTGAATAGGAAAACTCCCGTTTCTTAAATTAATAGTTTTCCAGAGGTCTTCTATTAAAATAAAAAAAGGTTCAGTAAATTCGATTCTATTGTCAAATGGTATTTGACTCTCCGAATTTCTATATTCTAACATTACTTTGGCTTGTGGAAGCCTTTGTTGTAAAACTTCTTTTTTTGCTAAAAGAATTAAAGCAGCATTAGTTAAGTTTCCGTTTTTTAAAAGTTCTAAATCAGAAAGAATTTGCTCATTTGGCAATGATTTAAACTGAGGATTATTTTGTTTTATTGAGTATTTTTCTTTCAATAAAGCCATTGCTTTATTGTCTAAATCAAAAATTGTTAATCCTTCACATATTTTTTGAGAGAAGTCAGGTTCTTGTTCTTGAATAATTTTCAGATAAAATTCATCGGACATTGGCTTCAACTCTTCACCAACTCTCATTAAAGCAACGTCTTCAAATTTAAAAACCTTTCCTGCAGGGCGACAAGGAACTTCTATTACCAAAACTCTTTTTTGATCTTCAAACAATTCATAAACTTCAGGTCGGATACCTATATCAGTATATATCTTAGATTCTAATTCACCTATTGAACCCAAATTTTGTTTTGTACCTATAACTTCATGTGGGTAATTATCACTCATACCAATGACTAAAAAACCTCCACCTTCATTACATAAAGCGGTAACATATCCTAAGATACATCTTCGTCTATCATTTGGTTTTGGTTTAACTCCACCATCATAAGATATGTTACCTCCTTCGCCTTTTTTAAATTCCACTTTATCCTCAGATTCCTTGAGTTTTTTAAATTTTTCAATGGTTATCATAAATAAAGTTTAATTTAAAAAATTATTTCTTCCCTTGGTACAAAACAGGATTCAATTCGTCGTCATTGTACATTTTCATTTGCTTGTACACTTTCATGAATTTATCTCCATTTCCAATATCAGTCAACAAATCATCAATTGCTGTAGACAAATCTGTTCTTTGTTCTAAAAGAATGTTTAGTTTTTCCTGACATTTGTCTCTGTGTTCTTGCGAAGCCTCTGCACGATTAGCTTCTTCGGTCATGTGGTAAATTTTCAATGCTAAAATTGACAATCTATCAAATGCCCAAGCTGGACTTTCTGAGTTGATTTTAGCTTCTTCTTTTACAACAACCTTAGAGTATTTTTGTAAAAAATAACTATCAATATATTCCACCATATCCGTACGTTCCTGATTAGAAGCATCAATTCTTCTTTTCAAGGTCAAAGCCGCAACCGGATCAATTTGTGGATCACGAATAATGTCTTCAAAATGCCATTGCACCGTATCAATCCAATTTTTTAAATACAATAAATGCTCAAACTGTTCCTTTGGAAAAGGATTGTTTATCGGTTGATCTACATTATCAAATTGGTGATAATCTTTTATACTTTGCTCAAAAACGGAATAAGCTAATTTTGAAAACATCTTTATCTTTTTATTTAGACAAAGATACTTTTTATACTTTTATAAAAAAATTACATTTTAACTTTCTGTTTCTCATTCCTAACCAATAATTCGTCTCTTATGCAAATTCATTATTTATCCGAAAAAAACAGCATTTTAAATCACTTTCTAGGCGAAATTAGAGATGTAAACATCCAAAAAGATGCAATGCGATTTAGACGAAATATTGAGCGTATTGGCGAAATTATGGCGTATGAATTAAGCAAAGAATTAGATTATAAAGCGATAGAAATTCAAACTCCAATTGGAATCAAAAAAACAACTCAAATTACCAATCCTATTGTGCTTTGTTCCATTTTAAGAGCAGGTTTAAGTATGCATTTGGGGTTTTTAAATTATTTTGACCAAGCCGAAAACGGATTCATTTCCGCCTACAGGTACCATCCTAATAATGATGATTTTTTTGAGATAAAAGTCGAATACCAGGCTATTGCTGATATTACTGATAAATGTTTGTTATTAATCGATCCAATGTTGGCTACGGGTCAATCCATAGTTGCCGTTTACAATAAGTTGATTGAAAGAGGAATACCAAAAACAATTCATATTGCCGTGACAATCGCTGTTCCTGAAGGCATTGCTTATCTGGAAGAACATTTGCCTGACAGCTGCCATTTATGGATAGGTGCTTTAGACGAAAAACTAAATGAACATAATTATATTGTTCCAGGTCTTGGAGATGCTGGCGATTTGGCTTACGGAATCAAATTATAATTGAGAGAAAAAAGCAAATAAACTACACAACATCAATACCCCTAAAGCCAGTTCTTGATTTAATTTCAACTGAGGCATTTCGATATGGCTAGTAGTCATCATTGCCAAAGGAGCAATTGTAAAAACCAATAAATCATTGCTTTTATTTGCCGAAATCACATAAATGATAATCCCAATAAAAAAAGCAAACAGAATTTTCTTGAACGAAGCATGCAACAATAAGGGTCTAGAAGGCAAAGTCATTAGCATCGAAATAACAAAAAACAATGCCACGGTGGCGTAAATAGACAGCGCAGCATTCTGATAATTATTAGTAAAATAATCAATACTAAAATTAGTTTCTACTCCATTAGTAATATAGCTAATTGCGTCGGAATTGAATACTAACGAATACACTGCAAAAATAATTCCTATTGCGAAAAAGGCAATGAAAGGTAAAAGCCAGTTTCTATAATCTCCCGAAACATGCGAAATAATAGAAACAAATACCAACACAAAATACAAAATACACCAAAAATGAAATAAGGAAGCAACAAAAATCCATAAAGAAGCGTCAAATATTTTCTCTTTAGAAGCCTTTTGAGATTGTAACGAAATTAGTCTTCGAAAAGCCAAAAGAATAAAAAAGTTAGAAAAAACCAGATTGATATCATCAAAAAGTGAGGGAAAAAAAAGAAAAAATAACATAAAGAACAAAACGCTGTATGCACTGTCTTTACTTAGGTCGTTTTTTTTGGCTATAAAATTAGTTATCAACGCCGAAGCTAAAATAACCAATCCAATTCCAATTTTTTTTAAAACTAAAATAGTCGAATGCGACCAAGCTAAATCTTGAATTTGATATACAAAATCGAAAAACAGGATTAAAAATACTACTAATGAAAAATTTAATGGTGTAGATTTTTTAAAAACACTTGTAATCATAAGGATATTTTATACTTTTGTGACTGTAAATATAATACTTGTTTAAAAAGGAAACGAGTTATAGTAAATTTTTATTGGTATAAAAAATTTAAAATATTTACTCAATTATAACAACGATTAATAAAATTTAAAAATTCTATATCATGAAGTCATTTTTCGAAGGAATACAATCTCTTTTTGTTGATTTTCTTTTCTTACCATTAGATGGATTACGCTCTTTAGAGTTAAGCCACTGGTTTTTAGCAAACACAATTAACTGGATTTTTATGATTATCTGTGCAGTTGCAATGGTTTACTGGATTAAACAATTACGTATTTTTGATGATGCAGGAACTGAAAATCAAGATACTACTGCACACTCTTTCTTTAAATAAGAATAGAAACTAAACGAATAAAAAAAAATCGAATTGCACTTCAAAATGCAATTCGATTTTTTTATTTAAAAAGGTTTCAATTTTAAACTAAATCGAAACCAATATCTTTTCTAAAATACACATTGTCAAAATGAATGGCTTCAATGTTTTGGTACGATTGTGCCAAAGCTTCCTGGAAAGAATCACCGTAAGATGTAACTGCCAATACTCTTCCTCCATTCGTAACTACATTTCCGTTATCCAATTTTGTTCCTGCGTGGAAAACAATCGAATTACGCACATTTTCTAATCCAGTAATTACTTTTCCTTTTTCAAAATCTTCAGGATATCCACCAGAAACAAGCATTACCGTGGTAGCACTTCTTGGGTCGATTTCCAGTTCAAATTGATCTAATTTTTCATTGGCTACAGCCAAAAACAATTCTACTAAATCCGTTTTCAATCTTGGAACAACTACTTCCGTTTCTGGATCACCCATTCGAACATTATATTCAATTACAATTGGTTCATTTTTAACATTGATTAATCCAATAAAAACAAAACCTTTATACGGAATTCCATCTTTCTGGAAACCTTCAATCGTAGGTTTTACAATACGAGTTTCAATTTTTTCCATCAACACCGCATCCACATAAGGAACTGGAGAAACTGCTCCCATCCCACCCGTATTCAATCCTGCATCACCTTCACCAATACGTTTGTAATCTTTAGCAGTTGGTAAAATTTTATAGCTTCTTCCGTCTGTCAAAACAAAACAGCTCAATTCAATTCCGTCCAAAAATTCTTCGATAACTACTTTTGAACTCGCAGCACCAAATTTTTGCCCTACTAACATGTTTCTCAACTCTTCTTTGGCTTCAGCCAAATCATGAATAATCAAAACTCCTTTTCCAGCTGCTAAACCATCAGCTTTCAATACGTAAGGCGGTTGCAACGTTTCTAAGAAATCGCATCCTTTTTCTACTGTTTCAGCAGTAAAACTATCATAAGCTGCTGTTGGAATTTTGTGTTTTACCAAAAATTCTTTGGCAAACTCTTTACTCCCTTCTAATTGCGCTCCAATTTTTGAAGGACCAATTACTGGAACATGACTCAATTGCTCATCATTCAGGAAAAAATCATAAATACCTTTTACTAATGGATCTTCAGGACCTACCACAACCATTTCGATCTTTTCGGCAATAACCAAAGCTTTAATAGCTTCAAAATCGGTCACAGCAATCGCAACATTAGTGGCAATCTCAGCAGTTCCAGCATTTCCAGGTGCCATAAAAAGGGTATCACAAAGTGGACTTTGAACCATTTTCCATGCAAATGCATGCTCTCTTCCGCCTGAACCCAATAGTAATATATTCATGTCTTTTAATTTTAGTTGCAAAAACTCATTTTTTAGAGTGCTGCAAAAATAATTGCTTTTGAACTTAAAAAATAATTATTTTTTAAAAAGTTGTCGATTCTTCCCCTTTAGTTCTTGTTATAATATTATTTTTGAAGAAATAAACACTCGCATGTTTTCTATTTTCGACCTTTCGCTGCAACTAAACGGCTTTCCAATCCGGAAAGCAAAATCCGATTTGGACAAAATAGTAGCACTTTCTCCTGCCGAAAAAAGACAATTTATTGAAAATCAGAAACTCACTATTGTGGAATTTCATTTAGAAAACAATGCTTTTTATCAAAAATTAGTTGGTTCAAAAAAGTATACAAACTGGGAAGATTTACCTATTTTAAACAAAACCAATCTCCAAAGTCCTTTAGAATACCGACTTTCAAAAGGCTTTACAACCAAAAACTGTTATATCAACAAAACTTCTGGTTCGAGTGGTACCCCTTTTATTTTTGCCAAAGACAAATATACTCATGCGCTCACTTGGGCATCCAATATGTACCGTTTTGGTTTACATGGAATTAATTTTAATCGTTCGCTACAAGCGCGATTTTACGGAATTCCATTGGATTTTATGGGCTACAAAAAAGAACGTTTTAAAGACTTTTTGAGCAGACGTTTCCGATTTTCTATTTTTGATTTATCGGATGCTGTTTTAGAAAAAATGCTGAAAAAATTCGAAACTACAAAATTCGAATACCTCAACGGTTATACGAGTTCGATAGTTTTATTTGCTAAATTTTTGCGAAAGCGAAACCTCATCTTAAAAGATATTTGTCCCACTTTGAAAGTGTGTATGATCACCTCCGAAATGCTTTTTGAAGACGACAAGAAATTATTAGAAATGCAATTCGGAATTCCAATTGTCAATGAATACGGTGCTTCCGAACTGGATTTGATTGCTTTCGAATCCCGAAGCGTCGGGACTGAAAACCAATGGCAAATCAATTCAGAAACGCTATTTGTGGAAATCCTAGACGAAAATAATCAAGTTTTACCTTACGGCAAAGAAGGTCGCATTGTAATAACTTCTTTGTTCAACAAAGCACATCCGTTTATTCGTTACGACATTGGAGACATCGGAATTTTGGACGAAAAAAGTACTTTAGAAAAACCTATTTTAAAACAACTTATTGGTAGAACTAATGATGTTGCCGTTTTGCCAAGTGGTAAAAAATCGCCAGGATTGACTTTTTATTATGTGACCAAATCGATTATTGAAGACGATGGAAATGTGAAAGAATTTGTCATCAAACAACGAAAAATCGACCATTTTGAGATTGAATACGTAAGCGAAACCGAACTAGATTTGGCACAAATTCAAAAAATAGAACAAGCCATCGCTTTATATCTGGAATCCAACTTACATTTTACATTTATCCGAAAAAATACCTTAGAAAGAACCGCTAGAGGAAAACTAAAACAATTTTCTTCATTTTTATAATCTAAGTAAAATCGTATATTAGTATTTCTAAATTTTAAGCCATGGACGCTAAACTTATTCTTTCGGAAGAAACTATTTCTAACACCATTTACTACATTAGAAATCAAAAAGTGATGCTCGATAGAGATTTAGCAAAGCTTTACGGGATTGAAACTAGAGTTTTAAAACAAGCTGTAAAAAGAAATATATCCAGATTTCCCGAAGATTTTATGTTCGAATTGTCTAAAGAAGAGTTTCAAAACTTGACATCACAAATTGTGACATCAAGTTGGGGCGGAACAAGAAAATTACCTTCTGCTTTCACAGAACATGGAGTTCTAATGTTATCCAGCGTTTTGAATAGCGAAAAAGCCATTCAGACCAACATTCAAATTATGCGAATTTTTACCAAAGTAAGACAAATGCTTCTTGACACCACAGAAATGAAATTGGATATTGTTCAAATCCAGAAAAAACTGGAAAATCAAGGCAAAAATATTGAATTGGTTTTCTCCTATTTGGATGAGTTAACCGAGAAAAAAGAAGAAGAAAAACCAAGAACAAAAATTGGATACAAAAAATAATTAAATCGCCTTAGAATAACACTGTTTTATGACTAATTGGGTGAATAAAAATCCAATCATACACAACATAGAAACAACTAAGTTAAAGCCATGAAACTGTCTGTAAACCGCAAAATTATATTGAATTAAAGCAGTTTTAGAAGTGGACAAAGAATTCTCCCGAATGCGATAAAAAGCCAAACTTTCAGGAACTGGTTTTGCTGTTTTTATTTTCTTTAAAATGGTCAACCAATGCATCCAATCTTGGCGTTTTCGAATATTTGAAATACTGATTTTTCCAAAATATTCCACATCATAAATCCCCGTCAAATTACCCACATAATTACAGAAAAATAGTTGGCGATACGATAAATTTCGTGGTGCTTCTACTCTTCTGTTTAATGAATTTCCTTGTTCGTCGATGCAATCGTAAAACGAAAAAGTAAACGGCAACTTATGCGTTTGCAAAAAATTAATTTGCTTTTCGAGTTTATCCGATTTCCACAAATCATCGGCATCCAGAAACGAAATGTACTTTCCATTGGCTTTAGCAACCCCAAAATTTCGCGCAACGCCTGTACCTGAATTTTTTTCTAACGGATAAAATTGAATCCTTTTATCCACTAGAAAAGAAGTTATTATTGTTTGGGTTTCATCAGTCGAAACATCGTCAACTAATAGCATTTCCCAGTTTTGGTACGTTTGATTTTGGACAGAAATAATAGTATCTGAAATGTATTTCTCAGAATTGAATATTGGAATAATTACAGATACTAAAGCGTTTTCCATTCTATTTAATATAATCCGTAAAATCCTTATGCTCCTCTTTAGAAAGTTCTTCAGGAGACAAAGATTTGAAATACTCATAGGTAATTTTCATGCCTTCAGCACGACCCACTTTAGCTTCCCAACCCAATAATTCTTTGGCTTTAGTAGTATCTGGTTGGCGCTGTAAAGGATCATTTATTGGCAACGGATGATACACCACTTTTTGATTAGTTCCTGTTAATTTGATAATTTCTTCGGCAAAATCTTTAATGGTAATTTCGTCTGGGTTTCCAATGTTTACTGGATACACATAATCCGAATGCAGCAATCTGTAAATTCCTTCTACCTGATCGTCAACATAACAAAACGAACGCGTTTGTAATCCATCTCCAAAAATGGTCAAATCTTCGCCACGAATGGCCTGACCAATAAATGCCGGAATTACTCGACCGTCATTAAGACGCATCCTAGGACCGTAAGTATTAAAAATTCGAACAATTCTAGTTTCTACACCGTGAAAAGTATGGTAAGCCATTGTTATGGATTCCTGAAAACGCTTGGCTTCGTCATAAACGCCTCTTGGTCCTATTGTATTTACATTTCCGTAGTATTCTTCCGTTTGCGGATGAACCAATGGATCTCCATACACTTCAGAAGTGGAAGCAATCAAAATTCTGGCTTTTTTTACTCTTGCTAATCCTAATAAATTATGCGTTCCAAGTGAACCCACTTTCAAAGTCTGAATTGGAATTTTTAAATAATCAATTGGACTTGCTGGTGAAGCAAAATGCAAAATATAATCCAATTCGCCAGGAACGTGAACAAATTTGGTAATATCATGATGGTAAAATTCGAAATTTTCCAGTTTGAACAAATGTTCTATATTTTTCAAATCGCCTGTAATAAGGTTATCCATTCCTATCACAAAATAACCTTCGTTAATAAAACGATCGCACAAATGAGAACCCAAAAATCCCGCAGCACCTGTAATCAATATTCTTTTCATAAATAATTTTCTTTCTAACTGATATTAAAAATTTGTTCTAATATTTTAATGGTAATCAAATAAGTCGGTTTTACACCAGTGGTTCCTAATCCGCCAGAAGCCAACGTACTTCCTGTTTCTAACGGATTATCTGAAGCATAATACGCATAACGTACTTTGACATCTTTCGGAATACTTTTCCTTATTTTAGACGCCGATTGTATCGCTTTTTGATAATGCGAACCTTCCATTTCCAATCCAATTACGCTCCAGGTCGATTCGTGGAAAAATTTCAACAAATCTCTATTTTGCAACGAAGTTCCTAAAACGGTAACCATCGAACCCGAAAAAACAGCAATATCATTGCCTTCAAACATTTCAGGAGTTAATTCATTTTCGAAAAAATAGTTATCAGCTGTTCCCTCATTGATGTGTGCATTCGGAATCATAATATCACCTTTGTCACCTTCCAGAATTCCTGCTTTTCCCATAATTGAAACCGACTGAACATTGAGTAAAATATTCTTTTTATAGGGCTTTAACAACTCATCAACGGTTTCATACGCTTGTTCGCCAAAAGCATAATCCATTACAATTAACACTGGTTTTTCATCTCCAAGATTAGCATTTGGAAAAGAAGTGGTTGCCCAATCAATTTTAGCAGTATCAAAAATTTGGACATCAATATTAGTTCCTGCGTTTTCAGGCAAAAAAATCATTCCTTGATTTAAAGCAATTTTTTGGACCGTATTTCGAACTTCATAAGCTGACGATTTGCTTAATTCTCCAAAAATATCAAAATCCGACTTGCCTTTAAAAGTAGTTTTTAAAGCATTTTTTGCGAAAATTGAATTCATAACCGAGTGCATATTGGCACTAATAATATGAATAGGGCGACCTAAAAGTTGATTTTCCTTTAAAACCTCCTTAATGTGCGTTGCCCAAATTTCACCATGAATATGATGTCCTAAACGCTCTCGAAGAATAGGACTAAAAGTAATCGTTCTTTTGTTGTTAGTTAATACTTCCTCAATGGCTAATTTTCCCAACCAAAAAATAATATGTAAAAAACGATCCGGAACTTCCTCTGAAGCAAAATCATCATAAATTTCTAATACATCTTCAAAAGTTCTGGCAAGTATATTTGCTGCATGCGAAATAGCAATTTCCTTTTCGATTAACGATAATTTTTCGTTTTTTAAAACTGCCTGTTCTAATTTCTCCCAATCGCGCGAAACTTCGCCTCCATCGTCTAATAAAACACGATTTTTTATTTTATGCGATTCGATAAAAATAAACGTCAAATGTGTCAAAATATCGTAAATATCCGAACGGCCGCGAGTTATTTCGACATTCATTTGCTCTTCGTCAATTCGATAGCAATTGCGCCTTCTTTTCGGCGGAATTATAGCCTGAAAATGCGATTTCGAATAACCTTCATCTGAAGTTAAATTGATAAAACGACATTCTTCAATTCCTAGTGGTAATCGCTCAATAACGTACAAAAGTCCTTTTAATTCAACTTTTTCGTCGGCAATATTTCCATAGATTTCGGGACGCAAAGTCATCAATGCTTCCCGCAAAGTATCACCCGAAATGCCCATCGGTTTATAAAATCCTCTATTGAACAAATGTCGCATGGTAATGTACATCTTTTCAATAGCCGCCGAAGATTCCTGCGCTCTGGTTCTCGATATGTTTTTACCTTCTTTCATTAGTTGTTTTTTGATAAAACATCAGCAATTTTTCTATCGTTAGAAAGTCTTGGAATCTTATTTTGACCTCCTAATTTCCCGATGGATTTCATGTATTCCTGAAAACCATTTTTTGGTACTTTGGTAACAACCACTTTTCGCAACACATTGCCTACAATCAAATCATCGTAGTAAATATTTTGTTTACGCATGGCATTGTCTATCGCTTCCGCAAAATACTCAAAATCTTCTGGTTCTCCCGAAGCTTCGGGATCAAATTCAATAAACCATTCGTGATACGGCAAACCGCTTTCAGGATTGATTTGTGGCGCTACGGTAAACTCATTTACTCGAATAGTTGTTCCTTCCATAGCTTCCTGCAAAGCACTCTCGACTTCTTTGCCAATAACATGTTCGCCAAAAGCCGAAATATAATGTTTGATTCGTCCCGAAACAATTACTCTGTACGGTTTCAAACAGGTAAATTGAACGGTATCACCAATGTTATACGCCCAAAGCCCTGCATTGGTAGAAATAATCATGACATAATTCACGCCCAATTCGACTTCTCCAATTGTATAACGTCGTGGTCCCGAACCATCGGGATCGGTATAAAATTCATCTGATTTTATGAATTCGTAGAAAATTCCGGAATTCAACAACAGCAACATTCCCTTTGCTGCCTGTGAATCCTGATAAGCAAAAAATCCCTCCGAGGCAGGAAACAATTCGATGCTATCTACTTTTCGTCCTATTAGATTTTCAAATTTGGCTCGGTAAGGTTCATAATTGACGCCGCCATAAATAAACAAATTGAAATTTTTAAAGATTTCGCCTACTGGTTTCCCTCCTTTTTGCTGCAAACGCTCAAAATACATTTGCACCCAAGATGGAATTCCCGAAATCACCGTCATATTCTTATCGAAAGTTTCTTCGACAATGGCATCAATTTTAGTTTCCCAATCTTCGATACAATTGGTTTCCCAGGAAGGCATGCGGTTTTTTTGTAAATATTTCGGAACAAAATGCGCTACGATTCCAGAAAGTCGTCCAAATTTAATTCCGTATTTTTCTTCTAAAATGGGACTTCCTTGGAGAAAAATCATTTTCCCATCTACAAAATCGGCATTTCCTGTTTCGTGAATGTAATGCAAAATGGCATTTCGAGCCGCTTCAATATGATACGGCATCGATTCTTTAGTCAACGGAATGTATTTAGCTCCCGAAGTGGTTCCCGAAGTTTTAGCAAAATACAAGGGTTTGCCTTTCCACAACACATTTTCCTCACCTTTTACTACTTGCTCCACGTACGATTTTAAATCTTCGTAATCCCGAATGGGTACTTTTTTGGCAAAATCTTCGGTGGTTTTAATTTGGTCAAAATGATGGTCTTTTCCAAATTGCGTTTGTTGCGCATCTTTGATTAAACTTTCAAAAACTGCTTGTTGAGTCGCCACAGGATTCTTTGACCAAAGCTGTGTTTTTTTATAAATATTTTTAGCAAATAGTTTTGCCGCTATTGATTTTATTGACATTTCGTTTTGCTGATTATAAATTTGTTGAGAAAAAATGAATTCAATTTTTAAAAATCAAATGCTTATTTTTTCTTCTTTTTAGAAACCGTTTGCTGTTCTTTTTTCTCTTCCTTCTCCACCTCGGCTCTTAATTCTAATTCTTCTTCTGCAGGTGATAAATCTATTTTTTGAATCGTATCTATAGAAGCCGATAAAATGGAATCTTTATTGAACTTAGCGTAATCTAATTGCCCGTTGAGTACTTTTTGAATGGATTGAATGTAGGCTTCATTTTTCTTTAGTGCCATAGTTAGCGAATCGGATTTTAAAGCTAATTCTGTCGCATCTTTTTTCAATTTCGAAGAAGAATAGCCGGGAATAAATTCGCGTAGCGGTGTAAAAGCGATGATAAATGTGGTTACTGCAATTAAAAGAATAGCACCGAGTGTTGCCACCACAAAAACATTCATTAAAGTCAGTTTTAAAGAAAAAGTTTCTTCAAAAGTATCCTCATTCAATACAACCAATCGGTTTTTAGTGAATAATTTACTGTGGAGTTTCTTTCTTTTTAATCTTTTCCCTGACATGTTTTTTCTTTATTTCACAAATATAATAATTAATGTCAATCAATGTGCTTTGCCAGCATTAGCTTATCATTATAAACACATAGAAAAAAATTAAATAATTTTTAACTTTATAAAAACTAAATAATTGCCTTAAATGAGTTTGTGTTCGGTTATTCTAATTATCTTTGTAGCCAGTTTTTAATACAAATTTGCTTCGGCATAAATTATTCAATCATGGGAAGATTTGGAGTTACAGAAATCCTTGTTATATTGGCAGTTGTTTTATTACTTTTTGGAGGTAAAAAGATTCCAGAATTAATGAAAGGTTTGGGTAGTGGAATTAAAGAATTCAAAAACGCCTCTAAAGACGATCAACAGCCAGCTGATAAAAAAGAAGACGAAACAAAATAAAAATTTATTTTTTTATTAAGAATCCCAAAATCCAATTGTTACATATGGATTTTGGGATTTTTTGTTTTACAAAATCATTGCTAATTTTAATTTACCTTCAACCTAAATTAGAATAAATTTCGAAAATATCGTTTTCATCAGAATTAATAAATTCAATTATTTTATCTTTTTTCTCTGTAATTAAATCGACTAATTTTTTGGTGTCTAAATTATAAGTTTTCAAATAAATCAATTTGGGCGGTGCTTTTCTTAAAAGTACAATTTTCTCAAAATCATCGTCTTTACTTATGATTGTAAATCCATTTTTTTTAGCATAATTCCAAATAGAAATGTCATTTGCAGGTTGAATAATTTCTAATTCAGATGCATGAACAACTTCTGCAAAAAATGGCGTGAGCTTTTTTATCATTCGCCAAGATAAATTTTCGTCTAGTAATAACTTCACGATGCAAAAGCAATTTTAGTCATATTATCTCTATAAGCTGCAAATGAAAGTGTTGCTATTATTTTTTCTTTATCTAAGGCTGGAAAATCTTCTATAATTTCTTCCATAGACATACCAGCGGCTAGATATGATAAAACATCCGAAACCGTAATTCTTGTGCCAGAAATACAAGGTTTTCCACTTCTAATTTCTGGATTTATACTGATATATTTTTGCCAATTTTCCATAATTGATTTATTTAATATTCCAAAATTAATCAAAATTTTTGATTCCTTATTTATATTACAATTCTTAACCAACTTAATTCCTTTTAATTATGTATATATTGGAAATCTTTAAATAACCATCGTCAACTGAATACGTTTTCTTTCTTCATCTACTTCAGTCACTTTTACAGTAACATGCTGATGCAACTTGACTACTTCGTTTACATCGCTTACAAAGCCTGCTTTAAGCTGAGAAATGTGTACCAAACCACTTTCTTTGATTCCTAAATCGACAAAGCATCCAAAATTGGTAATGTTATTGACAATTCCATTTAAAATCATTCCTGTTTTCAAATCTTTAATGGTTTTTACATTCGGGTCAAATTCGAATACTTTAGCGGCTTTTCTTGGATCTAATCCTGGTTTTTCCAGCTCTTTAATAATATCTTTTAAAGTTAGTAAACCAATCTCGGGTGTAATATAATTTTCAAGTTTAATTAAAGCTGTTTTTTCTTTATTGGCAATCAAATCAGTTACTTTTAACTTTAAATCTTTTGCCATTTTTTCTACAATCGGATAAGCTTCTGGATGCACCGCTGAATTATCCAATGGATTTTTTCCTTCTTTTATTCGAATAAAAGCCACACCTTGCTGATACGCTTTTTCACCTAATCGAGGGACTTTTTTTAGTTGTTTTCTATCTTCAAAAGGGCCGTTTTCAGAGCGATAATTGACAATATTTTCGGCTAACTTCTCTCCTATTCCACTCACATAACTCAACAAATGTTTACTCGCCGTATTAATATTTATTCCAACAGAATTCACGCAACGAACAACGGTAGTATCTAATTCTTCTTTCAATTTGGTTTGATCCACATCATGTTGGTATTGGCCTACGCCAATAGCTTTCGGATCAATTTTTACCAATTCGGCCAACGGATCACTCAATCGTCGCCCGATAGAAACCGAACCACGAACGGTTACATCATAATTAGGAAATTCCTCTCTTGCAATTTTTGATGCCGAATACACCGATGCCCCAGCCTCAGAAACCACAAAAACCTGAACAGGTTTGTCGAAAGCAATTTTCTTGATAAAGAATTCTGTTTCTCTCGAAGCGGTACCATTTCCTATAGAAATAGCTTCAATATTATAGGCATTCACCATCGAACGAATTTTTTTCATTGCCATGGCGCTTTCATTTTGCGGTGCGTGTGGATAAATAGTTTCATTGTATAACAAATCGCCTTTTTCGTCTAGACAAACTATTTTACAACCGCTTCTAAATCCAGGATCAATAGCTAAAATTCGTTTTTCTCCTAAAGGTGGTGCTAACAATAATTGTCCCAAATTATTAGCAAAAACCTGAATTGAATTGGCATCAGCCTTAGCTTTCGCTTCTTGTAAAGCTTCATTTGAAATGGCAGGATTTAGTAATCTTTTATAACTGTCTTCAATGGCTAATTGCACATGTGGCGTGCTGGCATTTTGACCTTTTAAAACCAATTCGTCAATAATATCATAGGCTTCGTCCAAATCGACTTCGACTTTAAACTTGATAAAACCTTCGTTTTCGGCACGAAGCATTGCTAACAATCTATGAGAAGGTGCTTTTGTCAAGGGTTCAGACCAATCAAAATATTGGTTGAATTTTTGAGCGCCTTCTTCGTCTTTTTTGGTTTTTACTACTTTGGTTGTAATGGTTGCTTTGCGCTCGTAAAGGCGTCGTAATTGTTTACGAACAAAAATATTTTCGTTGATCCATTCGGCAATTATATTCCTTGCCCCCTGTAAAGCGGCATCTTCATTTGCTACATTTTCGTTCAAATATTTCGTTGCCAGGAAATCAACATCCTCTTTGTTTTGAGCCATGATGATTTTCGCTAAAGGTTCTAACCCATTTTCTCGAGCCACATCAGCTTTGGTTTTTTTCTTCTTTTTGAAAGGCAAATACAAATCTTCTAATTCTTGCGTATCAAAACTTTGTTGTATTTTTTTATCTAATTCAGGGGTTAATCCGTTTTGCTCTTCAATTGATTTTAAGATTGCTTCTTTGCGTTTTGCAATTGCTTCGTATTCTTTTTGAAGTTTGGCAATGTGTTCAATTTGTACTTCATCTAGATTTCCAGTGGTATCTTTTCGATAACGGGAAATAAAAGGAATCGTGCAGTCTTCTTCTAATAATTGAACGGTTTTTTGAATGTTTATGGCTGCTGTTTGAACAGACTTAGCGATGAATTGTATGTTGGTCATTTTTGCGTTTTTTAGTAAATAATGCGAGATTCTTGTAAAATCTCGCGTTATTTATAACTTATATGATTTTAATATTTTGTTGAAATTTTTAGATTTAATAAAATTATGCTTGATTTTATTAACTTGAATCTTTTCTAAAAATCCTAAACTTTCAAGATTATTTAAATCCATTCTTGCAGTAAAATTTGAGACATTAAATCTATTTTCAATTTCTTTACTACCAAAAACTCTATCTGGGTCTTCGTTTAAAATTTTTAATATTTGGGCTTGTCTATCGTTTACATTCGGTATTTTAATGAATTTTGCTGCTTGAACTACCTCTTTTTGTTTTCTACCAATGTATTCTTTCAAACTAATGAAAGCTTTTTCCATAGTTTTTAGATGATAGGTAATAAAATAGGTTACATCATTTTGATCTATTTCGGTGTATAAAAATGCTTTTTCATATTGATTTTTTGTGTCTTTAATAATCGTTGAAATTGCAAGATATTCTGTTAACCAATATCCTTTTTTGAGCATATACCAATAAAATAAAGCACGTGCTGTTCTACCATTTCCATCACTAAATGGATGAATCCATCCAATCATGAAATGAATTATAATTCCTTTTATGATTGGGTGTATAAATACTTTTTGATCGTTATTAAAAAAATCGCATAACTCATTAATCAAACCTTCAATTTCTTTATGATTTGGTGGAGTATGAACGACCTCACTATTAGAATAATTTACAACATAAATATCGTCATTCTCTCTAAAAATTCCTTCTTCTTGTTTGTTATCTAAAGTGTTATGTGAAATCAAATTATGAATATATAGTAATTTTTCTGGAGTTAAATCATCTGATTTATGTTGCACAATGTGTTTCATTGTAACAAAATTATTCATAATCATTTGTTCAGACTTACTTTTTGGTTTCAACTCTTTCTGGATCATCTCTTTAGCCTTTTTTCTGGTAGTATTAGCACCTTCCATCTGACTACTAGAAATAGCTTCCTCCATAATAGAGCTAATCATAAACTTTGTTTTATCAGTCTCGGCTATACCTACATTACTTCCTAGATTACTTCCAATATTTAAATCACAATAATGCAGTAATTGTTGAATATAATCTGTTATAACGAACTGAAATTCAGTTTTACCAAAAGTTATTATTTGAGCATTTATAGCTCTTGCAGTTTTTATAGCACTCCAATATTCTTGAGGGCTAGCAATCTTGGCTTTATATTTGATTTTATCCCAATATAAATAAGCATCATTTATTTCCTTCAACTCACCATTATCACGTAATTGAGTAAACAAAGTATAAACCTTTTCATCATATTTAAATCGTGGTGGAGATTCTATCATATAACAATTTTTTAGCTAATTTATATAAATAATGCGAGATTATTGTAAAATCTCGCATTATTTACTTGTTTCCTTTTTTGATTAAAATAATATCTTTGAAACTTAATTTAAGTAAAATGGATACTTTATTCTACTATTTTTTGATTTTGAATGGAATCGCTTTTATGCTAATGGGTTATGACAAACATTTGGCAAAGTCTCAAAAACAAAGAATTTCAGAGCGTACTCTTTTAAGTTTTGTATTTCTAGGCGGAACTATAGGTTCGGGATTAGCGATGATAATTTTTAGACATAAAACAGCCAAAAAAAGCTATTTATGGAAGCTTTGGTTACTTACAACTTTACAAATCGGACTGCTTTTTCTGGTCTATTATTTCGTACTCTTAGCTAATAAAATCTAAATAATTCTGTTTGTTAATCACGTCAAAACTAGCTTCAGGATACGCTTTGGCGAAAGCCGTAGGAATCTTTGTTTTTCGGTTTTCGTTCCATTTGAACTCAAATCCTGTTAGCTCCTCTCCTTTTTCCTCTAACCAATCCAATTCTTGTTGATCATAGGTACGCCAAAAATAATTATTGGTTTTTATTTTTTGGTAATGTTGTTTTTTTATTCTTTCGGAGGCGAGATAATTTTCCCAAAGTGCACCAATGTCATTACGGTTTTCTGGTTTATTAAAATTATTTACAATACCGTTTAGAATACCGTTGTCATAAAAATACCATCGTGATGATTTTACGATTTCCTTTCTAAGATTACGACTAAATCCTTCTATTTTAAACAAAACAAAAACTTTAGAGAGTAAATCCAGATAATTCGCCACCGTATTTTTGGACATTTGTAATTGTGTAGCTAACTCAAGTAAGGAAACTTCTTTCCCGATTTGAAAGGCTATTAAACGCAACAAATCATAAACTTTATTGGAATGTTTTATGCCATCAAATATCAAAATATCTTTGAGCAAATACGAATTAATAATTTCATTTATATAATCTTCTTTGCTATCCCAATCTGGGTATAATTCAAGTTCGGGATAACTTCCAAAAAGTAATCTTTGCTCTAAATTTTCAGTGGTTGTCTTGTAATTTTCTCGTTCCGAAAATTCTATTTGCGAAAGCGGAAAAAGATAGATCGTATTTTTTCTACCCACTAAAGGTTCGCCAAGATTATTAGACAAATCAAAAACGGATGATCCGGTCGCAATAATCTTTATACCAGTAATGGAATCAACTAACAATTTCAAAATCATTCCGATATCCGGAATATGTTGTGCCTCATCAATTACTAATAATGATACATTGGACAAAACGCGCTTGTAATTACTTACCGAACGCTCTTTTAATAAATTGGCGTCTTTTATATCTTCTCCATTCAAATGCAAATAGGAATCGGAAGGAATTGTTTCTAGATAATTTTTGATGAAGTGTGTTTTACCAACACGCCTTGCTCCCAATAAAATCAATACTTTATTAGGCAATACTTTCCTATTGAATTCAGTTAAAATAGCTCTTTTATAATTATTTAGCATTTCAAATTTTTTTGAATTAGCATACAAATATAAATAAAAAACGTTAATTCGGTCAGTACAATGACTAAATTTATATTAATTTGGTCAGTTAGTTGACCGAATTAACATTAATTCAGTCAATGGAAAATAAAAAAGTCCGGTTTTATACCGAACTTTCTATTTATTTTGGTGCGAAGCACCTCTATTTTTTTTATTTACAAGCAATTTTATCCACTCGGTTTTGGTGCCTTCCACCTTCAAACGCTGTGTCTAAAAAAGTTTCTACAATTTCAATAGCTTGTTGAATTGAAGTATAACGCGCTGGAATGCTTACAATATTAGCATCATTATGCAAACGTGTTAAATAAGCAATTTCTTTTGTCCAGCATAAACCAGCTCTTACTCCAGCATGTTTGTTAACTGTCATTGCAATTCCGTTTCCGCTTCCACAAATTACAATTCCAAAATCGGCTTTTCCTTCTTCAACATCAGTAGCAACAGGATGTCCAAAATCAGGGTAATCAACAGAAGCTTCTGTATCGGTTCCATAATTAGTAACTTTATATCCTCTTGCTTCAAGCATTGCAACAACTGCTTTTTTATATTCTGGACCTGCGTGATCATTTCCTATTGAGATTCTCATTTTATATTGATTTAATTTTTGCAAATTTACCAAAACTATTTGTATTTTATTATTTTAAAAAAATAGAAAATAACTAATTCAGTTTTACTCTATAATCATCAGTTTTAGAATAGGATAGGAGGTTGTTAACATTTATAATAATTTATAAAACACTGGAAATCAATTATTATAATATAATTAATTTATTAAAATTTTGAATTGTTAATAGCTATTCATAATCGCTTGATTTTCAGTTAACCTTAATTTAACATCTTTTGTTAATAAGTTGAGAAAGAAAATTAGAAGTTTTTTTTGGTTGTATCGAAAAAAAATCTAATCCAAAATTGGAATTTAATAACCTAAAAAAGTTTGGATGATTTTTAGAAAAGTTATAAACATAAAAAACTAGTTTATTAATACAATTTTAAAAATTACTTATTTACATTTTAAAATGATTTTAGGTTATCAACGGTTGTTAACTAAATTTCAAAAACACTTTAAAACTAAATATTTAGCCGTATATAACTATGTTAATAAGTCTTTATAACATGATAAAACTTGATTTAGACACTATTTCTAAAAAATTTATTGCAGCTATTAACACGCTATAATAACAAACAATAAATTAATTAATTTAAAATTTTCTTTTTTATAATAATATTATATGTTGACAACTTTAAAAAATTAAACAATTTTTAAATTGTTATTGTATTTCATTTTCTGGAGAATTGTTTTGACTGTTTCAAAATCGTTAGGATGAATTTTAAGTTTAATTCCGCCCAATGCCGAGGAATACATTGGAACAATGGATGAGATGATTTCGTTTTCAAAATAATATTGTAAACCTTCCTGATCCAATCGATGTTTTAGAATTTCGATTTCATGAATGTAATCAAAAGTAGCAATGGTAATAAAAGTTTCCATATCCAATTTTTATAATGTTGAAACGATTGTGAATGCGTTATATTTTCTTTAAAAATGTTCTTATATTCTTTTAACTGTGAACTATTTTGTAATTTTCGACTTTTAAGAAAAGACGTATGGGAAAAAGATTAAGAAAGCCTGCTAAGAAAGAGATGAGTTTTTCAGATAAAATTATAAAAATATTATCGAATAGTGCTAATAAAGCTTTCAATTATAAGCAAATAGCTGAAAAATTAGAACTTGATGATACACAAAGTAGAAATCAAATTATAAAAGATTTAAAGATTCTTGCAGCCGAAAAGAAAATTATAGAATCAGAACCTGGTAAATATTTAATCAAGGCAGTTAGTCAGGATTATTATGAGGGAACCATTGATATGACCAGTCGTAAAACGGCTTATTTTATTTGTGAAGATTTTGAAGAAGATGTTTTTATTCCAACCAATAATTTAAATCGTGCTTTAGATAAAGATAAAGTAAGCGTTTATGTTTACAATCGAAGAAAAGGAAGACGTGCTGAAGGTGAAGTAATTAAAGTTTTAGAAAGACATAAAACAGACTTTGTAGGAGTAATTGATATTCAAAAGAATTTTGCTTTTGTATCGACTGCAAATCCAAAAATGTACACTGATATTTTTATTCCAAAAGACAATTTAGGAGAGGCTGAAAATGGAGATGTCGTATTAGTTCATATCGAAGATTGGCCTAAAAGAGCTGACAGTCCTTTTGGAAAAGTGATTAAAGTGTTAGGAAAACCAGGAGAACATGATACTGAAATTCATGCTATTTTAGCTGAGTATGGTTTACCTGCTGAATTTCCAATTGAGGTAGAAACCTATGCACAAAAAATAGATACTTCAATTTCTGAAGCAGAAATAGCTAAGCGTCGCGATATGCGAGATACGCTAACTTTTACTATTGATCCAAAAGATGCAAAGGATTTTGATGATGCACTTTCTTTCAAAAAATTAGAAAATGAAAATTACGAAATTGGTATTCACATTGCCGATGTTTCGCATTATTTAGAAGAAGGAACTATTTTAGATGATGAAGCGTATCAAAGAGCCACTTCAGTTTATTTAGTGGATAGAGTAGTGCCAATGTTACCTGAAGTTTTATCTAATTTTGCTTGTTCATTACGTCCGCAAGAGGAAAAATATACTTTTTCTGCAGTTTTCGAAATTACCGAAAAATGTCAGGTAGTGAATCAATGGTTTGGTCGAACAGTAATTTATTCAGATCAACGATTTGCTTATGAAGAAGCACAATACATCATAGAAACGAAAGACGATACTATTCCGGAAGATATTTCGATAACGGGTAGTTCGTATCAAGTTTCGGAAGAAATTGTCTCAGCAACGCTTAAATTAGACGAACTGGCTAAAATTTTCCGTAAAAAGAGAATGAATGATGGTGCTATTTCTTTTGATAAAGTCGAAGTAAAATTTAATTTGGATGCCGAAGGAGAACCAGAAGGTGTTTATTTTAAAATTTCTAAAGATGCTAATCATTTGATTGAAGAATTCATGCTTTTGGCTAATAAAAAAGTAGCGGAATACATTGGAAAACAAAAGAAAACTTTTATTTATAGAATTCACGACGAACCCAATGAAGACAAATTAATTGCCATGCAAAATGTAATTGCAAAGTTTGGTTATAAAATTGATTTCCGTAATCCAGGTGATATTTCTAAATCATTGAATCAGTTAATGGCTGATGTAAATGGTAAAAAAGAACAGAATTTAATTGATACACTGGCGATTAGAAGTATGAGTAAAGCCAAATATTCTACGGATAATATTGGTCATTACGGATTAGCTTTTGATTATTATTCGCATTTTACTTCGCCTATTCGTCGTTATCCTGATGTTATGGTACACCGTTTGTTACAATTTTATTTGGATGGTGGAAAATCAGCCGATGAAGATTTGTATGAAACTAAATGTTTGCATTGTTCTACTATGGAAGGTTTAGCTACAAATGCCGAGAGAGATTCGATAAAATACATGCAGGTAAAATACATGCAAGATCATCAGGATCAGGAATTTTTAGGTGTTATTTCGGGTGTAACCGAATGGGGAATTTATGTTGAAATTGTCGAAAATAAATGCGAAGGTATGGTTCGAATTAGAGACATCAAAGAAGATTATTATACTTTCGATGAAAAGCAATATGCTTTGGTTGGAGCCACTTCAAATAAATTATTACAATTAGGAGACGAAATCTACGTTAAAGTTAAAAATGCTGATTTAGTAAAAAAACAATTGGATTTTAATTTTTTAAGAAGAGCAGAAGAAACAGTAAATTAATGAAAATGAAAATGAAAAAAGTATTTTTAGTAGCAATTGCAATTGTATCACAAGCAACATTTGCGCAGGTAACAAAAACATTAGGCGATTTTAACGCCTTAAAAGTATATGATAAATTAACGGTTAAGTTGATATCATCCACTGAAAATAAAGTAGTTATTAGTGGCGAAAGAGAAAAAGAAGTAGAGGTTGTTAATAATAATGGAGAGTTAAAATTAAGAATGCCTTTTCCAAAATTATTATCAGGAGATGCTATTTCTATTCAATTGTATTACAAAAACATTGATGATATAACTGCAAATGAAGGTTCAATAATTTCTAGTGATGCTGTTTTTAAGCAAACTATTTTTGATTTGAATGCAAAAGAAGGAGCTCAAATTAAGTTAAAAGTAGATGCTCAAAAAGTAAATGTAAAAGCAGTTACTGGAGGAATTATTGAATTAAGCGGAGCTGCGATCAATCAAGATGTGGTTATTATGTCGGGTGGGGTTTTAAAATCTAAAAACTTACTTACTTCGCAAACCACTGTAAATCTTTCTGCTGGAGGCAATGCCGAAGTAAATGCGAGCACATTAGTAGATGCTAAAGTCAAAGCAGGAGGAACTATTTTTATTTACGGAAAACCTAAACAAATTAATCAACAAACTGTTTTAGGAGGAAAAATCGAAGAAAAAGAATAAAAAAAATGTATTTTTATTCTAAAATAAATTCTAAAATTAATGATTAACGATATCTTATTAGGTATTCCTTGGGGATTTTTTCTTAGTTTTATGATTGGTCCTGTTTTTTTTATTTTACTAGAAACCAGTATTATAAAAGGATTCAGGGCCGCTCTTGTTTTTGATTTGGGAGTAGTTTTAGGGGATATTATTTTTATTGCCATTGCCTATTTAGGAAGTTACAGACTGATTCAAAATTTAAAGGATAATTCAGCTTTATTTATGTTTGGTGGAATAATGATGCTGGCTTATGGCGTTATTTCATATATAAGTTTACACAAAGAAAAAAGGATAGATACCAAAAAGATTGATAATGAAATTATAAAAAAAGATTATTTTGGTTTATTTATAAAAGGTTTTTTTCTTAATATTATAAATATTGGAGTATTAGGATTTTGGTTGGCTGTAATTATTTCTATTGGACCAAAATTGAATATGGAAACTTCAAGAATGCTAACTTTTTTCATTACAGTAATTTTGACTTATTTACTTGTTGATTGTATAAAAATAGTATTAGCTAAACAGTTAAAAACTAAAATGACACCAACTAATATTCTTAAAATAAAGAAAATAATCAGTATTGTTTTGATGATTTTTGGAGTGGTTTTAATCACTCAAGGTTGGTTTCCTGAAGAAAAAGAAATGGTTAAAAAAGCATTTCAGCATATAGAAAAACAAGAATAAAATTGATAATTAAGCCGCTTTTTAGAGCGGTTTTTTTATGCTCAGTCATTGATTCGTTTTTCGTAATGACAAAATTATGAGACATAAAAAAAAGAGATACATTTCTGTATCTCTTCTTGAGGCATCGTCCGGATTCGAACCGGAGTAGGAGCTTTTGCAGAGCCCAGCCTAGCCGCTCGGCCACGACGCCATTTATTTAATGGACTGCAAAGGTAGTATAAAAAATCAAAAATCCAAACGTCGAATTCTAAATAAAAAAAGTTTGTTTTTTACTTCTGAATTCTGAAATCAAAAATCGTTAATCTAAATTCTTAAATCTCAACTTCTGCTTTCTTTTAGTATTATGGTAACTGATTCAACATCACCACCAATAGGAGGATTGAGTTTAGAAACGGAAACAATTGTTTTCATTACTATAGGAATTTCTACAAGTACTCTTGTATTAATTCTTTTAGCAACATGTTCTAATAATTCAGATCTTATAGCCATTTCTTCAACTACAATTCGGTTTAAATGAACATAATCTACCGTATCTTTTAAATTATCCGTTTGTGTAGATTGTTGTAAATCGGCTTTAATTTCTAAGTCAACAGCATAATCAGAACCTATTTTTCCTTCTTCAACTAAACATCCGTGGTATGAAAAAGTTCGGATATTCTTTAATTTAATAGTTTCCATTTTTATAATTTTATTCTTTTAGTCATTGGATTTTATAATCCAAAATCAGCTGATTAATGAAGATAGTTTATCATTTTTTATATTAAAAAACACACTATATTGTTGTAAATGATTTATATAATGATACTATTTCTATTTTTCTTCTGTAGTATTTTTTAGTTGCCATATTGGCGTTTCATCTAGTATATCTCTATACTTCAATTTTTTATCCGTTAAATCTTCCTCAACAGAAACATCAGGAATATGTTTGATGAAACTTACAAAAGTTTCGTAAAAATCATCTGGAATTGTAACAGTCAATTGTTTCATAATTTTCAATATTTATACAAAAATAGGAATAAATATAATTCAAACTCTATTATTGCTAAGGCTATTAACTATCATCTATTTTTTTACCTTTGTACTTCAATAAAGAAAATTATGTCAACCGAAGAAAAATCACTGCATTTTATAGAACAAATTATCGAAGAAAACTTATCTAATGGTTTTCCTCAAAATAAATTACGATTTCGTTTTCCACCTGAACCTAATGGATATTTACACATTGGACATGCTAAATCTATTTGTTTGAATTTTGGTTTGGGCTTAAAATACAATGCTCCGGTAAACCTTCGTTTTGATGATACCAATCCAGCCAAAGAAGAACAGGAATATGTAGATGCTATTAAAGAAGATTTGCAATGGTTAGGATTTCAATGGGACAAGGAATTGTATGCTTCTGATTATTTCCAACAATTGTATGATTGGGCAATTCTTTTAATTAATAAAGGTAAGGCTTATGTAGATAGTCAGTCGTCTGAAGCAATGGCTGAACAAAAAGGAACGCCAAGTCAAGCAGGAGTGGATAGTCCGTATAGAAATCGTTCCATTGAAGAAAATTTAGCTTTATTCGAAAGGATGAAAAACGGTGATTTTGAAGAAGGAACTCATATTTTAAGAGCTAAAATTGATATGACTTCTTCCAATATGTTGATGCGTGATCCAATTATGTATCGTGTTTTACATAAAGAACATCATAGAACAGGCAATGATTGGTGTATTTATCCAATGTATGATTATACACATGGAGAAAGTGATTATTTAGAACAAGTTTCACATTCTATTTGTACATTAGAATTTGTAATGCACCGCGAGTTATACGACTGGTTTTTAGACCAAATTTATGATGAAAATCAAGTAAGACCACATCAATATGAATTTGCTCGTTTGAACTTGAATTATACGGTAATGAGCAAAAGAAAGTTGTTACAATTAGTTCAGGAAAATTTTGTAAATGGTTGGGATGATCCTAGAATGCCTACTATTTCAGGTTTGCGACGAAGAGGATACACAGCAGCTTCTATTCGAAAATTTTGCGAGAATATTGGAGTTGCTAAACGCGAAAATAGTATTGATTATTCGTTGTTAGAATTCTGTTTACGTGACGATTTGAATAAAACAGCGCCTCGTGTGATGGCAGTTTTAGATCCTGTAAAAGTGGTAATTACTAATTATCCTGAAGGAAAAGAAGAACTTTTGGATGCCGAAAACAATCAAGAAGATGAAAGTGCTGGTTTTAGAAAATTACCATTTTCTAAAGAATTTTATATCGAAAGAGAAGATTTTTTAGAAGTTGCTCCGTCTAAATTTTTCCGTTTAAGTATTGGAAATGAGGTCCGTCTTAAAAATGCGTATATCATTAAAGGAGAAAGTGTTGTAAAAGATGCCGAAGGAACTATTACTGAAATTCATGTAACTTATGATGAAGACAGTAGAAGTGGAAGTGGAAGTGAAGCTTCTAAACGTAAAGTAGCAGGAACCTTGCATTGGGTTTCTATTCCACATGCAGTAGCAGTAGAAGTCCGTTTGTACGATCGTTTGTTTACTGATGAAGCACCAGACAGTCATAAAGAGAAAAGTTTCCTTGATTTTATCAATCCAAATTCGTTATCCATCATCAAAGGATTTGTAGAACCAAGTTTAGCTACAGCGGTTTCTGGAGATAAATTTCAGTTTCAACGTTTGGGTTATTTTAATGTGGATAAAGATTCAACTCCTTCAAAATTAGTATTTAACAAGACCGTTGGATTAAAAGATGCTTGGGAAGAAAAAGGGAAAAAAGATACTAATAGCATTAATAATGCACTAAAAGACATTAATAAATATTTTAAAGTAAGCACTCGTGAAGAGCGTATTGCAATTAGAAAAGCGATAGGGGAGACCTTATCTGGAATTTCAAATTATAGTTTGCTGCAAAATTCATTAAAAAAGAATATTAATAATAATAAAAGTTCTTTGCTTTTTGCTCAATTTATTTTGAAATATGCTCCTTTAAAATCTTCTGATTATGATACTGAAGATTTAACTAAATTGTATTTGATGTCTTTAAGAAGCGAATCGACTTTTGTTCGTTCGAGAGCTTTGTTAAATTTAATTCATTTAGAATATGATTTATATTTTTTAAAATTCTTTAAAGAAGAAGTTTTAAAATTAAAAAACAATCCTCCTAAAAGTGCTACTGAAAGAGAAAAAGAATTTATAGAACAACTCTTAAATAAATTATAACTATCAAAAGCGCTTTAATTAGCGCTTTTTTCTATTATTGTAAAAATCTATTTTTAATTATAATTCTATAATATTTTTAGATTAAAAATGACTTCCATATTTTGATTTTAAACGACTTTTAAATGAAATAGGATACAGTGATTGTTTTAATTTTTTTCTGTTCGTTAAAAGTGTTTATTTTGATTTTTTCTTGTTTTCAGTTTGATAGAGGCTTCATTTTTAGAAATTTTATACTTTTTAGAAGTTGAAAAGTATCCGAACTATTTTATAACAATTCTTTAAGATTGATTTATTATATAATTTAGTATCTTTAAGAAAACTTAAAACTTAAAATATTATGTCAAATAGTACTGGAAATACAATTATAGCTCTTGTTAGTGGGGCAGCTATTGGAGCTGCATTAGGAATTTTATTTGCTCCTGATAAAGGAGATAAAACAAGAAAAAAAATCAAAGACGGGTATAAAGATCTTGAGAAAGATTTGAAGTCTAAATTAAATAATGCTAAAGTTGACTTAGAAGGAACTTATGGAGAATTAGTTTCTAACATGAGTCACAAAACCGAAGATGTTATTTCATTTTTAGAAATAAAATTAGCGGAGTTGAAAGAACAAAATGCAAAACTGCAAAAATAGTTTCTTTGTAATAATGAAATAAAAAAATATGGCTTTTGATGATTTAAAAGAACATTCAGAAAATATTCAAGAACATACTAAAGACTATATAGAAAAGAATCTTTCTTACTATAAATTAGTAGCATTTAAGATGGCTATGAAATCCACTACAATGGTTTTTAAGTTCACCTTAATTTTACTATGTTTTGGTATGGTCTTATTATTCTTATCTGTTGCGTTAGCATTTGGAATTGGAAATTATTTAGGAAGTTACACCTATGGTTTTCTTAGTGTTGGTTTAATTTATCTTCTTATAACGGGATTATTATTTTTAGTTAAAGATAAAATTGTGGAAGGACCTATTTTAGAGAAATTTTCAGAAATCTTTTTTAATGACTAATCATGCAAACAAAAAAATATTCTTCTTATGCGCAAATTGATAATGAATTAGAAATTCTGAAAATAGAGAAAGAAATCAGTTATCAAAAGTTAGTTTTAAGCGTTCAACAAACCAAAGAAAGTTTATCTTTTTTGAACATTTCAATAAATGTTTTGGACACTGTAAAAAGCACTTTATTTAGCTCGTACAGCTCCGTTTTACGATTTTTGATACCTATTATTATAAAATGGATTAAAAACAAAAGAAGAGGCAATTAAGCCTCTTTTTTTGTTATGTTTCTATTTTTTAAACTTCATCTTCATCAGTTTCATTTGATTGTTCTGATGGATTTTCAAATTCTTCGTATTTTGATTTCTCTTTTTTAGGCGAAATCTTGTTATTTTTCTTCATCATTTCTCCCACTTGATTGGATGCACTAAAAGAAGCTACCATATTGTTTAACATTTCGCTACCAGCTTGTGGAGAATTAGGCAGTAAAATTAAATTAGAATTGGTATCTGCTCCAATGGCTTGTAAAGTATCATAATGCTGCGTTACCACAATTAGGGCAGAGGCTTCTTGCGAATTTATTCCAACACGGTTTAAAACATCCACACTTTCTACTAATCCACGTGCAATTTCTCTTCTTTGATCAGCAATACCTTGTCCTTGCAATCTTTTGCTTTCTGCTTCTGCTTTGGCTTTAGCTACAATTCTAATTCTTGATGCTTCTGCTTCAAATTCGGCTACTGTTTTTTCTCTATCCGCAGCGTTAATTCTATTCATCGCATTTTTTACCTGAATATCCGGATCAATATCTGTTACTAAAGTATTGATGATGGTATACCCATAAGTAGTCATGGCTTCGTTCAGTTCTCTTTTTACAGCAATGGCAATATCATCTTTTCGTTCAAAAACGTCATCCAATTTTAATTTTGGAACTTCGGCACGAACTACATCAAATACATAAGAAGTAATTTGATCGTGTGGATACTCTAATTTGTAAAAGGCATCATAAACCGTTTCTTTGACAACCATAAATTGAACGGAAACTTTCAATTTTACAAATACATTGTCTTTGGTTTTAGTTTCAATAATAACATCCAATTGTTGGATTTTTAGGTTAACACGTCCAGCAATTCTATCAATCAATGGAATTTTAAGTTGTAAACCTGATTGTCTGATACTCAAAAATCTTCCAAAACGTTCTACAATAACAGCCGTTTGTTGCTTGACAGTAAAAAAGGAGGAGAGGAAAATAAAAAGGGCAATAAATAACAAGAAAATAAGAGGAATGTTCATAAGTTGTGTATTAATTAATATTTTTGGTTAATTTACGAAAAATCTTTAATTTAAAGTTTGTTATAAGCTCTTATTATGAAAAAGTTAGCGTTAAGTTTTTGTTTTCTTTTATTTTCAACATTTATTTTTGCTCAATATGGCTATCGTGATTCCAATAGAATTGGGATTATTGGAGGAATTAACCAGTTTACTTTGTATACTAATAATTTTGATACCCAACCAGAAATGGGCTGGAATGTAGGTTTATCCATGAGAGGTAATTTTTATGATAATTGGGATATGGTTTATGGCATTCAGTTTTCTGAAAACAATTTTTCTGTAGCTACTGACCAATTGGTTTTTGGAAAAGAAAATGTGAATTACAAACTACCTTCGGCTCAAATTTCGTTGCAACTAAGTTATGTTTTAATCGAAAATCATCTATCATTAGAATTCGGACCATTGGTTCAAATTAATGGGAAATTTAATGTCGAAGAAGGAAAAGAAAACAACATAATTTCAGGAACTACTTTATTAGCCAAAGATATTGTGGATATTGGTCAATTTAATTTTTATCCAACGGTTGGGATTACAGCAGGAGTAAAACATTTTAGATTCAATGTTTCTTACCAATATGGAATTTCAAATATGCTGGGTAATTTGAATTCTAAAAATCTGGGTTATAATTTTAAAGGAAATCCCGGAATTCTAAACGGAAATATTATTCTTTATTTATAAAAAAAGTCCCGATTTTTTGTCGGGACTTTTAGTTTTATATTGTTTCAATTGCTTTTTGAATTCTTGAAATTGTTTCTTGTTTTCCAATGACTTCAACAATATCAAATAGGTGAGGGCCTTTTAAAGCGCCAACCAAACTCAATCGGAAAGGCTGCATTACTTTACCCATTCCAATTTCGTTTTTCGTTAACCAATCCTTTACAATAGTTTCAATATTCATAGAAGTAAAATCGGTAACTTCTTCAAGAACCGAAATCAATTCTAGCATTAAAGCAGGCGTTTCGTCTTTCCAGTTTTTGCTGGCTTTTTCGTCATAAGTTGTTGGAGCAACAAAAAAGAAATCGCTTAATTCCCAAAATTCAGTTACAAAATGAGCGCGCTCTTTAATTAACGAAACTATTTTTGTTGTTTGTTCGAGCGAAGTCGAGAACCCTTTTTCTTCAACAATAGGAGCAAAGGCTTTCGCTAAATCTTCGTCTTTTTGTTTGATTAAATATTGGTGGTTGAACCATTTGTTTTTCTCCGGATCAAATTTGGCTCCAGATTTATGAACTCGGTTCAAATCAAATTTTTCTACTAATTCTTCTAATGAAAATAATTCTTGTTCTGTTCCATCATTCCATCCTAATAAAGCCAGGAAATTAATAACAGCTTCTGGGAAAAATCCGTTTTCTCTATAACCTGACGATTTTGTCATGCTGGAAGCATCATTCCATTCCAATGGGAATACTGGAAAACCTAATTTATCACCATCACGCTTTGATAATTTTCCGTTTCCAACAGGTTTTAAAATCAAAGGCAAATGAGCAAATTCAGGAGAAGCCCAACCAAAGGCATGATACAATAAAACGTGCAATGGCATTGACGGCAACCATTCTTCACCACGAATTACATGTGTAGTTTCCATTAAATGATCATCTACAATATTGGCTAAATGATACGTTGGCATTCCGTCACTTTTAAACAAAACTTTGTCATCTAAAAGATTAGTTTCAAATTTTACATGACCACGAATGATATCTTTTAAATGTAAAATTTCATCAACAGGTGTTTTAAATCGAATCACATAATGTTCTCCGTTAGCAATTCTTTGTGCTGTTTCTTCTGGAGAAATTACTAAAGAGGTATCTAGTTTTTCTCTGTTAGTATGATTGTAAATAAATGTTTTTCCTTGTTCTTCTTCCGCTTTTCTGTAAGCATCTAAGGATTCTGGAGTATCAAATGCATAATATGCCCAACCCGAATTGATCAATTGGTCAGCATATTGTTTGTATAATTCTTTTCTTTCGCTTTGACGGTAAGGGCCAAATTTTTCATTTTTTCCAATAGTTTCATCAGGAGCAATTCCTAACCATTCTAAGGCTTCCATGATATATTGTTCGGCACCGGGAACAAATCTACTTTGGTCAGTATCTTCAATTCTTAAAAAGAAAGTTCCTCCATTTTTTTTCGCAAACAAATAATTAAATAGGGCAGTACGAACTCCGCCAATATGTAAAGGTCCCGTTGGACTTGGTGCAAAACGCACACGAATTGGGTTTGACATTTTTTATAAATTTTGCAACAAAGATAATTAGAAGTTAGAAGTCAGGAGTTAGAAGTTAGAAGTTTTTCAAAAATAGTCTAAAATTAGAAGTTAGAAGTTAGAAGTCAGTAGTTAGAATTTGGAATTTGGAA
Organism: Flavobacterium zubiriense; assembly: GCF_041729725.1. NCBI lineage: Bacteria > Pseudomonadati > Bacteroidota > Flavobacteriia > Flavobacteriales > Flavobacteriaceae > Flavobacterium > Flavobacterium zubiriense. The sequence continues at coordinate 89,854 of NZ_JBCFQL010000015.1, forward strand.
TTTGGAATTTGGAATTTGGAATTTGGAATTTGGAATTTGGAATTTGGAATTTGGAATTTGGAATTTGGAATTTGGAATTTGGAATTTGGAATTTGGAATTTGGAATTTGGAATTTTGTATTATTATAATTATTACTTTTATGGGTTATTAAAAAGCAAAAACAATTTGAATAGTTCCAATTTTATTTATCAAAAATTAGAAGCATTTATTAGAAAGTATTATTTAAACGAATTGATAAGAGGCGTAGTTTTCTTCATTGGTTTGGGATTATTGTATTTTCTCTTCACACTTTTTATTGAATATTTTCTTTGGTTAAAACCTATAGGCAGAACTATTTTGTTTTGGACTTTTGTTGGAGTAGAAGTCGTTTTGCTTTTCCGTTTTATTTTGTTTCCAGTTTTTAAACTATTTAAATTCAAAAAAGGAATTGATTACAACGAAGCTTCTTCCATAATTGGAAATCATTTTTCAGATGTAAAAGACAAGTTGCTTAATTTTATTCAATTGTCAGATTCTGATATTCATCAGAATAAATCTGAACTCCTTTTGGCTTCTATCGAACAAAAAGCAAATGCTTTGCAACCCATTCCTTTTACCAATGCAATTAATTTCAACTCGAATAAAAAATATTTACCTCTTGCGATAATTCCGGTTTTCTTATTTGCTTCTTTTTATTTTTCGGGAAATAAGGGAATCATTACTCAAAGTTTGAATCGAATTGTTCATTTTAATGCTACTTTTTTACCACCAGCTCCATTTGAATTTGTGCTTTTGAATTCGAGTTTACAAACCGAACAAAACAAGGATTTTATTCTAAAGTTTAAAACCGTTGGAAAAGTAGTTCCTGAAAATGCTATGATTTTCATTAATGATGAAAGTTATTTTATGGAAAGTACAAAGCCTGGTGAATTTGAATTTAAAATTGAAAAACCCACTCAGAATATTTCTTTTCATCTTCAAGGAAATGCTGTTTCATCCGAAGAATATCTTTTAAAAGTAGTTGCTGTCCCATCTATTTTAAATTTCGAAATGCAATTGAATTTCCCTTCGCATTTGAATAGAAAATCAGAGACTGTAAAAGGAACTGGTAATGCCATTATTCCAGAAGGAACAAAAGTGACTTGGAAAATTAATACTTATGCTACTGAAAAAGTGGTGTTTTCGAATACCAATTCGGTTTCTGAGTTCAGTAAAAGTAATAATAGCTTTATTTTATCGAAAAATATCAATGAAAATACAGATTATCAAATCATTAGCTCAAATAAAGCTATAATTAACTACGAAAAATTGAATTATCAGCTTACGGTTATCAAAGATCAGTTTCCTTCGATCACTGTGAGTCAGGCACCTGATAGTTTGAAGCTGGCTAACAGTTATCTTTTAGGGAAAATTAGTGATGATTATGGTTTACGCCAGTTGCAGGTGGTGTACTATGAATCTAATAAACCGGCTACTGCCAAACGTGGAACAATTGCAATCAAGCCAGGAGTTTTTGACCAATTTGTTTTTTCTTTTCCTGCTAATCTTCCAGTGGTAGAAGGAGTGACTTATGATTATTATTTTGAAGTTTTCGATAATGATTTTATACATCATTTTAAAAGTTCGAAATCTTCTGTTTTCTCTAATCGAATTGTTACTGCTCAGGAAAAAGAAGATTTGGTTTTAAAACAACAATCGGACAATATTCAAGGATTGCAAAAATCATTAAAGAGTCAGGACAAACAATTTTCTCAATTGGAAAAGATTCAGAAATCTGGAAAAGAAAAAGAAAATTTCGAATTTAAAGACCAGCAAAAAGTTTTAGACTTTATCCAGAAGCAAAAAAAGCAAGATGAAATGATGCGTAATTTTATGGATAAAATGAAAAATAATTTAGACGAATCTAAACAGAAAGAGGAGGATGAATTCAAAAAAGAATTAGAAAAACGCATTGAAAATAACAACGAAGAAATTGAAAAAAACAAAAAACTTTTAGAGGAATTAAAATCGCTGAATGATAAAATGAAGAATGAAGATTTGCTTGATAAATTAGATCAGTTCAAACAAAAGAGTAAAAATCAGGTTAAGAATTTACAACAGTTAGTTGAACTTACTAAGAAATATTATGTTCAAAAAAAGGCTGAACAACTGGCTGACAAATTAGATAAATTATCCGAAGAGCAAGATAAACTTTCCGAGAATGAGAAAGAAAATACACTTTCAAAACAACAGCAAATAAATAATGATTTTGATAAAATCCAAAAAGAATTGAATGATTTAAAAAAGAAAAATAAAGAATTAAAATCGCCAATTGATATTCCTAATGAAGATGCTTCTGAAAAAAGTATCGATGAAGATTTAAAGAAAGCTTCGGAAGAATTAAAAAACAATAATTCGGCTAAAGCAAAACCAAATCAAAAAAATGCTTCTAAGAAAATGAAGGCCATGTCTAAGAAAATGGAACAAGGAATGGAAGGAGCTGAGATGGAACAAATGGAAGAAGATGTTAAAATGTTGCGTCAAATTTTAGACAATTTATTAGCATATTCTCTTTCTCAGGAAGCCTTGATGTTGCGTTTTAAATCTTCTAATTCTAGTTCGCCAGCTTTTAATAAGAACATAAAAGTGCAACAAGATTTGCGTTTGCAATTCAAACATGTTGACGATAGTTTGTTTGCTATGTCTTTGCGTAATCCAAAATTGACAGAAGAGATTACCAAGGAAGTTGGCAATGTACAATACAATGTCGATAAAGCTTTAGAGACTTTAACCGATTCTCAAATTTCTAAAGGATTATCTCATCAACAATATGCTACTGCTTCAGCTAATAAACTGGGGGATTTTTTAAGTGAATTGCTTAATAATATGCAAATGTCTTTGTCTTCAATGGGACAAGGAAAACCAAAACCGGGTCAAGGACAAGGAATGCAATTACCAGATATTATTTCGAAACAACAAAGTTTAGGCGAAAAAATGAAACAGGGAATGAATCCTGGTGAGTCAAAAGAAGGTAAAGATGGAAAAGGAACTTCTGGTAATGGAGAAGATGGAGAAGGAGATGCACAGTCTATAATGGAAATTTATAAACAGCAAAAAGAACTTCGAGAAGCTTTAGAAAACGAATTGAAAAAACAAGGTTTAGGCAATTCAGGTCAAAGCGCTTTAGAGCAAATGAAGCAATTAGAAAAACAATTGTTAAACAAAGGTTTTAAAAATGAAACGCTTCAAAAAGTGATGAATATCAAGCAGGAATTATTAAAACTAAACAATGCCATTCAGCAGCAAGGAGAAGAAAATAAAAGACAATCTCAAACTAACAACAAAGACTTTTCTAATCAATCAAGAGCCTTGCCTAGTAGCTTGTTAGAATATTTGAATAGCATAGAGATATTAAACAGACAATCATTACCTTTGCGCTCCAATTTTAATCGCAAGGTTCAAGAATATTTTAAAACAAAATGATAAATTTTAACTACGAAAGTGACTTTAATTTAGTTAATGAAGAAGCAATTGCTGCTTGGTTATCTGCTGTAATTGTTTCCGAAAAAAAGAAAGAAGGGGAGATTAATTATATTTTTTGTGATGATGATTACCTTCATAAAATCAATCTCGAGTATTTAAATCACGATACACTTACTGATATTATTAGTTTTGATTATACTGTTGGTAACGAATTAAACGGCGATGTTTTTGTTTCTATTGAACGTGTTGAGGATAATGCTAAAGATTTTGAAGTTCCTTTTGAAGAAGAATTAAAGCGTGTTTTGGTTCATGGTGTTTTGCATTATTGTGGATATAAAGATAAAGACGAAGAAAGCGAACGTATAATGCGTTTAAAAGAAGATGAAAAAATCGCTATGTTTCACGTGGAACAATAAATTTTTTTAGTTTAACGATTATAGATTTCAGATTGTACAGTATTGTAAATAGTATTCGACACTTTTCTTTAAGTAAAATGTTTACTAAACAATGTTTCACGTGGAACAAATGTAAAAACAAATACTTAAATCTGAGAAAAAATCTAAAATCTGTAATCGTTAATCAAGAATCTTAAATCAAATGTTTCACGTGGAACAAAGTTTAAAACAATGATTTTAGCCGAAAATCTGAAATCAAAAATAAGAAGAAAATGTTTCTAGAAGAGTATGATGTAATTGTTGTTGGTGCTGGACATGCAGGTTCTGAAGCTGCTGCTGCTGCTGCAAATTTGGGTTCGAAAACTTTATTGGTTACAATGAGTTTACAAAACATTGCTCAAATGTCTTGTAATCCTGCCATGGGTGGAATAGCAAAAGGACAAATTGTTCGTGAGATTGATGCGCTTGGAGGATACTCAGGAATTGTTTCTGATCGAACGGCAATTCAATTCAAGATGTTGAACAAATCAAAAGGCCCAGCAATGTGGTCTCCAAGAGTTCAAAGTGACCGTATGCGGTTTGCTGAAGAATGGAGAATGATGTTAGAAGGAACTCCAAATCTTGATTTTTATCAGGAAATGGTAAAAGGATTGATTATTGAAAATGGTAAAATAAAAGGAATCAAAACTTCTTTAGGAGTTGAAATTCGTTCGAAATCGGTGGTGTTGACCAATGGAACTTTCCTAAACGGATTGATTCATATTGGAGAAAAGCAATTCGGTGGAGGTAGAGCGGGAGAAAGTGCTGCTTACGGAATTACCGAAGATTTGATTCAGGCCGGCTTTGAAGCTGGAAGAATGAAAACAGGAACGCCTCCACGAGTGGATGGACGTTCTTTAGATTATTCGAAAATGAATGAAGAAAAAGGAGACGCGAAGCCTTCTAAATTTTCTTATTCTGATTTAACTTCTCCGTTGACGCATCAGCGTTCTTGTCACATGACTTATACGTCTCTTTATGTTCATGATATTTTGCGAGAAGGATTTGATCGTTCACCAATGTTTAACGGACGAATTAAAAGTCTTGGGCCAAGATATTGTCCTTCTATTGAAGATAAGATTAATCGTTTTGCTGATAAAGAACGCCATCAGCTTTTTGTAGAACCAGAGGGTTGGAATACCTGTGAGGTTTATGTAAACGGATTTTCAACTTCGCTTCCTGAGGATATTCAATTTAAAGCATTGCGTTCTGTTGCTGGATTTGAAAAAGTAAAATTCTTTCGTCCTGGTTATGCAATCGAATATGATTATTTTCCGCCAACGCAATTGAAACATACTTTGGAAACCAAGTTGGTTGAAGGTTTGTATTTTGCAGGACAAATTAATGGAACTACAGGATATGAAGAAGCAGCTTCGCAAGGATTAATGGCTGGAATTAATGCGCATTTAAAAGTCCATGAAAAAGCGCCGTTAATTTTAAAACGTGATGAAGCTTACATTGGAGTTTTAATTGATGACTTAATTACGAAAGGAACAGAAGAGCCATACAGGATGTTTACTTCTCGTGCTGAATATAGAACGTTATTGCGCCAGGATAATGCCGATTTTAGGTTGACTCCAATGGCTTATGAAATTGGTTTGGCTTCAGAAGCGCGTTTGAGAAGAATGGAACACAAACTGAATGAGTCTGAAAAAATGGTGGCTTTTTTCAAAGAAACTTCTGTTTCAGTTGCAGAAACAAATCCAATTCTAGCTTCTAAAGAAACAGCGGCCATTTCGCAAGGTGATAAAATGTTTAAAATATTTTCTCGTCCGCAAATTGATTTAGAAGATATGATGCAGTTTGAAAAAGTTCAAAATTATGTTGCCGAAAATGTTTTGGATGAAGAAATTTTAGAACAAGCCGAAATCCAAGTCAAATATTCGGGTTACATCGAGAAAGAAAGAAACAACGCGGATAAACTAACTCGACTAGAAGATGTGAAAATTCCAGTTGATTTTGATTATAATAAAATCAAATCAATGTCTATAGAAGCCAAGCAAAAGTTAGACAAGATTCGTCCAGTAACTATTTCACAAGCTTCAAGAATTAGTGGAGTTTCACCGAGCGATATTTCGGTCTTACTGATTTATATGGGAAGATAGAAAAGTGTTCAGTGTTCAGTTTTTTTTTAGTATTCAGTTTAGTAGAAATCCACTAACTGACCACTTAAAGCTGACCACTGAATACTAATAACAAAATTGTTCCACGTGAAACTATTTTTAAATTACAAATAAATTTATTAGTAAGACGACTAAACTGATTACTAAAAAAACTGACCACTGACCACTAAAAAATGGATATTTTAAATAAAAAGCATTTCCTTACTGTAAAAGACCATTCGGTTTCTAAAGAGATTTTTGATTTGTATCAGGATGAAACTTTGGATATGTTGATTACGCATCCGCAACCCAGTTTGGATACTTTGGGGAAATATTACGAAAGTGAAGATTATATTTCGCACACCGATAACAAAAGATCTTTATTTGAAAAAGCCTATCATTTTGTGAAGCAAATCGCTTTAAAAAATAAATTAGATTTAATTAATTCTTTTCAACCGAATAAAGGACGCATTTTAGATATTGGTGCTGGAACAGGAGATTTTTTATTAACTGTACAAGAAAATGGTTGGCAAACAATAGGAGTAGAGCCAAGTCCAAGAGCAAAAGGAATTGCTATAAAAAAAGGAATTTTATTTGTTGAAGATACTAAGGAATTAGAAAGCCATTCTTTTGATACCATTTCAATGTGGCATGTTTTAGAACACGTTCCAGATTTAGATGCTCAAATTAAAGAATTAAAACGTTTGCTAAAACAAGATGGAACTTTGATTGTTGCGGTTCCTAATTACAAATCTTTTGATGCAAAACATTACGGAGCATTTTGGGCGGCTTATGATGTACCTATTCATTTTTGGCATTTTTCTAAAAAAGCGATTGAATTGCTTTTTGCAAAAGAAGGAATGAAATTAGAAAAAGTACTTCCTATGAAATTTGATTCTTTTTACGTGAGTTTACTTTCTGAAAAATACAAATCTGGAAAAATGAATTTTGTAAAAGCATTTTTCATTGGATTACAGTCGAATTGGAAAGCCCAGCGTAATTTTGAGTATTCATCCCATATTTACGTCTTAAAAAACAACTAAAAACCATTTTAAGCTGTTTTCTGAGCTGTTTTAAAGTTAAAAGATATGTTTTGGGGTCTTTTTTAAAAAAGTCGCTCATAAGCGAGATAATAAAGCTGGTTTCAATAAGGTTATCTTATTGTTATTGTTTTTACAATAATTAAATCTAATACTATAAAAAACGGGCATTTTCTAAAGTTTTTTAGGATGCTGTCTATTTTTTTATATTTTTGTCACACACACATTAATTCAGAAATAAATCAAAATGAGATCAACGATTCAAGATTGCCCAAAAAGAAATATTTATAATAGGAGTAAAAAAGCTTTAGTAATTATTGCCATTTCTATTTCAGTTGTTGCTTGTAACAAAACAACAGAAACAGTTAAAGAAGTAAAAACGGCTTACATTGATACTTCGGAATTGATGAAAGAATATACTGAGGCGAAAGATTTAGAAGCAAAATATAAAGCGCAATCTGAAGAAAAGGGAAGACAGCTAGAAGCCGAGATTAATCGATTCAAACAAGATGCTGCCAATTTCCAATCGCAAGCACAAGCTAACGGTCAGGAGTGGGCACAAAAAAGAGGAGCTGAATTGCAAAAAAGAGAACAACAACTGGGTTATGCTCAACAAGCATTGGCACAACAATTACAACAATCAAGCGGTGCCGAAATGGATAGTTTAGTAAGTGGTGTGAAAAAATTCATCAAAGATTACGGGAAACAAAAAGGATATGATTATATCTACGGTACTGGTGATGCTGCTTCAGTTTTATACGCTCAGGAAAAATATGATATCACTAAAGAAATCATCAAAGCTTTGAATGAAAAATACAAATCTTCATCTAAAAGCGAAGAAAAAGTAGAAGATAAAAAAGAAGAAAAGAAATAGTTGTTTCCTATTAATTCAAAAAAATGCCTTCAATTCTCGTTTGAATTGAAGGCATTATTATTTAAAATGCATAGTTGTAATAAGTAAATAATAACTTATATTTTTTAATTTAATATTTTTATTAATTTAGTTCTCTAATTCCACCAGCCATGCAAACCTTATCCGAAGCCGCTCAATATACCTTACAGTTTATCAATCAAACGCAACGTTCGGTCTTTTTGACTGGAAAAGCGGGGACTGGCAAGACTACACTTTTGCGTGAAATTATTGAAACTACGCATAAAAACACGGTCGTTGTTGCGCCCACAGGAATTGCCGCTTTGAATGCTGGTGGAGTCACTATTCATTCGATGTTTCAATTGCCGTTTAGTGGATTTATTCCTTCACATACTGCTGAATCCCAATTTTCAGAAACAGTAAAATTTGAGAATAAAGAAAGTTTGCGTAGGCATTTTAAAATGAGTGGTTTGAAAAAAGCAGTGATTCGCAATATGGAATTGCTGGTTATTGACGAAGTGAGTATGCTTCGTGCCGATTTGCTCGATGCTATGGATTATATGATGCAAACGGTGCGTAAAAAAAGTGCTCCTTTTGGCGGCGTTCAAGTGCTTTTTATTGGCGATTTATTGCAATTGCCGCCCGTAATTCGGGATGAAGAATGGCGAACGTTACGCAATTATTATAAAGGAAAATTCTTTTTTCATTCGCATGTTATTCAGCAATCTCCGCCTTTGTACATCGAATTATCTAAAATTTTCCGTCAAACGGATTCTAGTTTTATTTCCGTTTTAAATAATTTAAGGAATAACCAAATTACGCCCGATGATGTTCAGGTTTTAAATCAATATGTAAAACCTAATTTTGATTTAAAAGCCAATAAAGGCTATATCACATTAACCACTCATAATGCTAAAGCGGATGCAATGAATGCACAAGCTTTGGAGGATTTGAAAGGAGAATTAATTACGTATAAACCAGAAATTATTGGCGATTTTCCAGAGAAAATTTATCCTGTGGAACATAATTTGCAATTGAAAGTGGGTGCCCAAATCATGTTTGTGAAAAACGATTTGGCTTTCGAAAAAAACTATTTCAATGGTAAAATGGGAATTATTAAATCGCTTTCGAGTCAGGAAATCTTGGTACATTTTCCTGAAGAACATAAAACCATTGAAGTGGAACGATACGAATGGCAAAATATTAGATACAAAGTCGATCCATTAACAAAGGAGGTTCAGGAGGAGGTTTTGGGTACTTTTGTGCATTATCCTATCAAATTAGCCTGGGCAATTACGGTGCATAAAAGCCAGGGATTAACATTTGATAAAGCTGCGATTGACGTTTCGCAAGTTTTTATGCCCGGACAAGCTTATGTCGCTTTGTCGCGTTTGCGTTCGTTAGAGGGTTTAGTTTTGCTTTCTCCTCTGCGAATGAATGGTATTTCTAACGATCAGGATGTTATGGATTATGCACAAAATAAAGCTTCGGAAGAGGTGCTTAAAAATTCGCTGCATTTTGAAACCAAAAATTTCATCCATAATTATTTGATTAACAGCTTTGATTGGTATGATTTGGCTCAGGAATGGCGCAATCATAAATTCAGTTATTCGGATAAAACGGAAACTTCGGCAAAATCTAAAAATGCGCTTTGGGCAGCAAAGCAATTGGAGAATATCGAATCACTTTTGGATCCATCCAAAAAATTCATCATTCAATTGAATCGAATTTTTGCTAATGAAACGGTGGATTTAATTCATGTATCTGCCCGAATTCAGGCGGCCTTTGATTATTTTTTCAAAGCTATGGACGATTTGGTTTTTGAAATTCTGTGGAAAATAGAAGAAATTAAACGACTCAAGAAAGCCAAAGCTTATTTTGAAGAATTATCGGAATTAGAAGAATTGCAATCGAAAGCCGTTTTGCGTTTGATGAAAACCAAACTTTTGATAGAAACCGTTATTGCAAATGAGCCTATTTCGAAAGAAAAACTCACTTCAGACGAAATCAAAAAATACCTTTCGAGAAAGAAAGAAGCCATTCAAAATCAATTCAAAGAAGCGAATATTACGTTGATTGAAGATGAAGAAGATGTAAATCGCTACACTTCGAAGAAAAAAGATCAGGCAGCGCCAAAAAAGTCAACTGTTGAGGAAACTTTCGATTTGTGGATTGCTAAAAATTCGATTCAGGATATTGCCGATATTCGAAAATTAAGTATTACAACTATTGAAACGCATTTGGTCAAATTAATTCAGGCAAAACGTATTTCGATAAGCGAAGTCTTACCGCAGGATAAAATGGACGAATTAGCCGAAGCTTTTAAATATTACAAAGAAGAATCGCTAAGTGGTTTGAAAGAACAATATGGCGAAAAATTCTCTTGGGATGAGCTGAAAATGTTTAAAGCGAGTTTGAATTAAAAAGTCATTGCGAGGAACGAAGCAATCTCACAAACAGTTATACAGTACTTGACTTTGCAAATGAGATTCCTTCGTTCCTTGGAATGACAATTTTGGTCCTTTTTGAGTTATTTTTTATACTTTTGCAAAAAATATTCTCACTTAAACCGTTTATAGCATGCAACTGTACAACACCTTAAGCGCAGAAGAAAGAGCTGAATTGATTGATCAAGCGGGTAAACAACGTCTTACGTTGTCTTTCTATGCGTATGCCAAAATTGAAGATCCCAAAAAATTTCGCGACGATTTATTTCTAGCCTGGAATGCACTGGATGCTTTGGGTCGAATTTACGTTGCCCACGAAGGTATTAACGCTCAAATGAACGTTCCTGCCGAAAATATTGAAGCTTTTAGAGAAACTTTAGAAGTATATGATTTTATGAAAGGCATTCGTTTGAATGTAGCCGTTGAACAAGATGATCACGCATTTTTAAAATTAACGATTAAAGTGCGTCACAAAATTGTTGCCGACGGTTTAAACGACGACACTTTTGATGTAACCAATAAAGGTGTACACTTAAAAGCCAAGGAATTCAATGAAATTCTGGAAGATCCCAACACGATTGTTGTCGATTTTAGAAATCATTACGAAAGTGAAGTCGGGCATTTTAAAGGCGCAATCACTCCGGATGTAGAAACTTTTAGAGAAAGTTTACCCATAATAAATGATCAACTTCAAGATCACAAAGACGATAAAAATCTGGTAATGTATTGTACTGGAGGGATTCGTTGTGAGAAAGCGAGCGCGTATTTCAAACACCAGGGTTTTAAAAATGTTTTCCAATTAGAAGGCGGAATTATCAATTATGCCAAGCAAATTGAAGAGGAAGGATTAGAAAGTAAATTTATTGGGAAAAATTTTGTTTTCGATAATCGTTTAGGAGAAAGAATAACTGATGATATTGTTTCGCAATGCCATCAGTGTGGAAAACCTTGCGACAATCACACCAACTGTGTTAACGACGGTTGTCATTTGTTGTTTATCCAATGTGATGATTGCAAAGCGGCTATGGAAAATTGCTGTTCTGCAGAATGTCAGGAAATAATCCATTTGCCTTATGACGAACAAATAAAATTAAGAAAAGGGAAACAAGTAGGAAATAAAGTTTTTAGAAAAGGAAAATCAGAAAGTTTGAAGTTCAAACACTCTGGAGAACTATCTGATACTGCTTTGGCTACAGCTCCAAAATCGGCAGATATACGTCAGAAAATAAAAGTAAAAAAGACCTTAGTTGGAAAAGCCGAGCATTATTATGTAAAAGCTCAGGTGGGACTTTTTACTATTGAAAACCAGGAATTGAATTTGGGTGATAAAATTTTAATCTCAGGACCAACTACAGGAAATCAGGAATTGGTTTTAGAAAAAATGATAGTAAACGACTCAGAAAACACAGTAGCCAAAAAAGGAGACCGAGTAACATTTGCAGTTCCTTTCAGAGTCAGATTATCTGATAAAATATATAAGATTTTAGACTAAAAATACAGTCAAAAATTGTTTTAAAGCCTATTTCAATTCATTTGAAATAGGCTTTTTTTATAAAAATTTTAATGTTTTGGAGAATCTTTAATTAATTTAAATTTCACAGGTTGAAAAAACTCTTTTGAATCTTTCTCAAAATAAATTCCGTTTTCTTTTTCCTCTAATTTTACTTGGTAGTTATGAATTATAGAAGTTTGTGCAATCACATTTACTTGGTATGTATTACCCATTTTGTTTTCTATTGAGATATTTTGAACAATTCCATTAATCACAATTGATTTTGGAATTATGGCGGTGTTATTGAGTTCAAAAGTAACGATATATCCTTTTTCACTGTTCCTGTTATAGCTTTTATAGGTTTGGTTTTTAATGTCTAAAATCTGCTTGGAACAGGATAAGAGAAAAAAACATCCGAA
>NZ_JBCFQL010000016.1:0-99110 GCF_041729725.1 Flavobacterium zubiriense
AGGTGCTGGCGTTCTCAAATTGTCAATTGTCCTTGAGTTCATTTTCTGTCTCTGTTTTTGTTGTGAATTTTCGGAATAGTTCATAATAAAAACCTATTACAAGAAAGTCTCGCCCTGTTTCATCATTTATCTTGTAGTCGAACTGATGTAAATATCCAATTTGCAAAGTTGTTGCCTTTGATGGTTTATAACTAATCGTATATTGTAATCTGTTTCGTTCAAAGTAAGGTTCATTGTTGGTAAAAAACAATTCGTTACTAATGCTTGTCTGAAAAGGTTTGTACCCATTTCGTTCTTTCCCAAATGGATAAGATGCACCTAATCTATAACGAAAACGGTTACGGTAGCCATTGCTCGTCCATCGCAATTCTGCTCTGTATCGTTGTTCTATTTTAAATTTACCGACTGATTGAAAAAGTATTACCTGTGGCCAAAGTCTAAATTCGTCATTATTTTTTGGTAGAACAAAATTGCCTCCTTCTTTATATGTTTGGTAGCTACCTGCTCCTAATGTCAAATTTACATTTTTATGAACTTTGTAGTTTATACCGCCTTTATATTCGTAATAGTGAAAGTCGTTGTAAAATTTTAATGAACGCAATTGTGCTTCGCCAAATAAGCTTAGTTTGTCATTGTGATTGTATTTGATATTTAATATATTCCAAGAGCCTAAATCGAATTGCTGTGCATAAGTTATCGTAGGATAAATCATAAAACTCAATAGAAATAGTATCGTTCGTTTGTTATTTATTAACTTCATTTTTGATAGATTTTTCTACTACCAAAAATGAACTTTTTAATAGTAAGGCATTTGGGATTGTTAATACTCCTCTGTTTGGCGTTTTTATGAAGATAAAAAAGTAAGTAATATCTATTAGCTCACCTTCAGTTTCTTTCCCTTCAAAAGTTATTGCTATGGTATCACCAACTTTTATTGGGTGTTGGAAAAAAAGAATTAGGCAAGCTGTAATATTCGTAAGAATGGACATTTCAGCAAAAAGTGCTACACCAAAAACAGTAAGTAACGAACTTGCAAATATTAAAATGTTTTCTTGCTTAACACTCCATATAGCCACTATGATAATACAAAGTACGACCATTAATATTAGTCTGATTACTTTTAAAACATCATTTTGTTCAGCATTTTTGAAGTATGAGTTTTTAATTGTTAGTTTAACGAAATACATTAAAATTATTTTTACAGCAAAAAAGCTAATTACAGCTATGATTGTTTCAATTATTTGAATTTTATACGTTTCCATTCTTATTGTTTTGTTATTTGTTTTTCTCTATTTTGCCCAGTTAGGTTAATGCTCTCAAAAAGCAACTTGGCATTGTATAATAATCGGTCAAGTTCTTGTTCAAAAAATTGTGAAGTGTCATTGTTCCATTTGTCTGGTTGTTTCATAAGTTCTTTGAAACTATTACTCAATGTGTTTATGTATTCCTTTTTTTGTGAAGCATCATTTATAAATATAGGAGGGAATAAGTCATACATCAACATCCAGTTTTTTGCAATTCTTGTTACACGTCCGTTTCCATCTACAAAAGGGTGTATTCTTATTAACTCGTGATGAAAGTAGATTGCTCTGATAATTGGATTTGAAATTGTTTGCATTTTATAAAATAGTTCAGAAACTAATTGTGGAACTATCGTTGGCTCGGGACAAATGTGTGCTCCAACTTGAACAAGAGTTTGCCTGTATCGGTTGGGGTGAATGGCATTTGTTTCAGGGGAAACTAAACGCAACAGCTGAAATAACTGAACTTCCTTTTCAAAATTGTTTTGTAAAATTATTTCTTCAACAACAAAATCTAGCGATAATTTTAAATTCAGTAAATACTCCTTGGCCTCATCTTCGTTTTGTGCCTCCATTTGAGCATTTTTAATTCCAACAAGTTCTTTTAGATTATGAAAACCTGTTAAATAAATGTCTAAAAGGTCATCGTCTAGGTGGTGTCTGCTATAAATAATTAGGCGATAAATTGACTTTATGATTTTTTCAATTTCATCTATTTTATTTTGATTTATTTGTATGATTTCTACGGGTAGTAATTTCATTTTGTATATTCTTTATTTGGCATTGTATTAGTTTTTACTTGTATAAAATTTACGACAAAGGAGAATGCCATTGAAAAATAGATATAACCTTTAGGTATTTCAAAATGCAACCCTTCGCCTAACAAAGCAACACCTATCATAATTAAAAAAGATAGTGCTAAAATTTTGAATGAAGGATGTTTTTGTATAAATTCACTTATTGGTTTTGACGCAATAAGCATTATAACCACACTAACTATTACTGCTACATACATTATCCACAGTTCTTTTACCATACCTACTGCGGTAATAATGCTATCTACAGAAAAAACTAAATCCAAGATTATAATTTCTATCAGTAGCTTTCTAAAATTACCATTTATAGTTTTTGCCTTTTCAGGATTATTAGCCAATTCTGTTTTGTGGTAGATTTCTTTAGTGCTTTTCCAAATCAAAAATATACCTCCTAATATTAATATTACTCCTTTCCCTGAAATGTCTATATTAAGTAACGTAAAAAGTGTTTGGTCTAATTTTAATATCCAAGTGATACCTGCTAATAATATAAGTCTAAAAACCACAGCCAAGCCAAGCCCCATATATCGAAGTTTGTTTCTTTGTTCGGGCGGTAATTTGTCAGTAAGTATTGAGATAAAAATGATATTGTCAATACCCAAAATTAATTCTAAAGATATAAGGGTAAGAAGTGGTAGTATGAATTCGCTCATTGGTTTTTATTAATTATTGTATTGTTTTTTTACTCAAGTCTATATTGAAGTTTGCGTTTAAAATAAGTCCGTTATTGTATTGAAATACATTTCTACTGTTCACTTCTCTGCCTAATTGAACTATTTGATTTAGGTACCCTGCTTCAATACGGACAGAAGAATTAAAGCGATAGCCCAAAAGAATACCTAACCTGTTTTGGTCAAAAATATTTTCATTTACGTTTTTTCCAAAACCAATAAATATTTCGTCATAAATAGCAACATAAGGCGTTTTGTCTTTTACCTCCGTTCCTTTTAACGGAACTTGACAACGAAACATATACCTAAAACGGTTTAACAACGGAAACTCATCTTCTTTGTTCAAATTGGTTGTAGAGTATCTGCCAACCCAACGTTGCTCAAGCATAAATCGGTGTGATAAATCTGGAATACCTACTTTGTCGGTTATTGTTGCCATTTGAAAAAGGCGATGTTCGGTAAAATCTTTACCCATTCCATTTATTGGGATTTCACCATAAGGAAAAGTTTCTATCCAAGCATAGCCAACTCGAAGCTGTATTTTTGGATTCAGTTGATAATTTAACCCAACACGTAATAAACTTTGTTGCCATTCAGTAATTATATCGTTTCTACGAAATTGATATTCGGTATGTAACCCGAATTTATTGTTTAACTTAAAAGTTCCAAAATAATTATACCAACCAATAGAATTATGGTTTGTAATTCTTGTGTTTTGAGCGAATGTAATATTACTCAATAGTATAAAAGATATTAAAGTTATTTTTCGGAGTATCATAAATTGAAAAGAGAAATAGGGGTGAGCCTTGCTCACCCCTATTAGGAAATTATTTTGTTGCTGGTGCAAATGGAAGCGAAGATTTATGTACAATAATTCTAAGTTTTCCGTCTTTGCCTTTTTTGAAAACCCAAGTTTTGTCTACCATAACTTCCTTCCCGTCTTTGCCTGTTACCCATACATTACCCATTGTTATGGCTACTGAACCATAAATTTGTATCCCTTCATTTTTTTCTCCTGAGTTGTCATATCTTGCTTTTACCCAAGGTGTCAATGCAAAGCCTTTGTCGTTAGGATAGTCGGGGTCGCCACCAATAAAATAAGCTAATGCACCCTTTTTGTCGTTTCTAAAAGTTTGGTCGCCATAGGCTAATGTTGGTTTGAAAAACACTTTACCGCTGTCATAATTGTAGGCAGAAGAAAGTACTTCACTTGCAAATGCTTTGTAATCACCACCTTCTTCTTTCAGTTTGCCGATTTTTACCAAGGCATCGCACCAAGCCTGTTGTGCAGCATTTACTTCTTCGTACGTAATAATCGTTTGTGCACCTTCTTCAACGTAAACAAGTCCTAAATCGTTAATTGTTTTTTGTACGCTCTGGTTTGTTTGAGCAATTACCTTGTTTGCCTCATCTTTTACTTTTTCTGTTGCTTGGTTGCAAGATGTTACTAAACTCGTTGTTACAAGTAAACCGAAAATCCATTTTTTTTTTCATTGTCATTTTATTTATTTTTTCTTTTGCCTACTTCTTAAAACGGTGTTCGGCTTTTCCGTGTGCAAAGATAACTTATTTTTAGTGGCTGGGTTTTCAGTTTTAGTACGAGGCAGTCTTACGCTTGCACCTAACGTTTTGGGGCTTGGCGAAGTGGCGGAAATCGAAGCACAAAAGTTCAGTTTTGTACAAAATTTCAATCGAAGAACTAATGTTGAATTTTGCACTAAACCCGCCATTTTGCCAAACCCTTGTTAGCCGATCGCCCCTTTGTTTTCAAGGTTTAATTCTGTTTTATATTCTGCTCTTGGTTCTTTGACAAGGAATAATTCAAGCTCTTTTTTGTCGTTGAAACCTCCAATTTTTTGTTTGTAAGTTGCCGAAGTTTTAGGGTTTTCTATTTCGGTTTTTCGGTTTTTGCTTATTGTCAAAAATTCTTCTTCTTGGTCAATTCCTAAATATCGTCTGTTTGCCAAATTAGCGGCTATTCCTGTTGTTGAACTTCCTGCAAATGGATCTAAAATCCAAGCATTTGGCTTTGTTGAAGCCAAAATAAGTCTTGTTAAAACTGACAAAGGTTTTTGTGTTGGGTGTTTTCCACAAGATTTTTCCCAAGGTGCAATTGCTGGCAATTTCCAAACATCTTTCATTTGTTTGTCGCCATTAAGTTTTTTCATTAATTCATAATTGAAATAATGAGGGATTTTTTCGCTTTTTCTTGCCCAAATAATTTGCTCTGTCGAATACGTAAAATATCTACACGAAAAATTTGGTGGCGGATTTGACTTTTCCCAAGTGATTACGTTAAGGATTTTGAAACCTAATTCGTTCAGAATTTGTCCAACCGAAAAAATGTTGTGCATTGTTCCGCTAATCCAAATTGTTGCATCGTCTTTCATTTTGTCACGAACTAATGAAAGCCATTTTCGGTTGAAGTCATTTATAAATTCAAATCCTTCGGATTTATCCCATTTTCCCTTATTAACACTTACAATTTTTCCGCTTTGAATTGATAATCCATTGTTTGATAAAAAATAGGGTGGATCTGCAAAGATCATATCAAACTTGTGGTCAAATTGAGGCAAAAGATCCATCGTATCTCCGTGAAGAAGATAAAAGTCTTTGTCGTCAGATTTGAAAAATGGACTTATCATTTAGTAACTATCTACAACACCGTTATAATAACCTAAAGAATATGCAGCGTGTGGACTTCGATGTCTTCTATCGCCTTTTTGGCTTTCTTCTAATCCATCTAAAACATCTGCCAAATTAATGTTTTCTGCTTTTTGTAAACCGTGTTGATAGCCAATTTCGTAAGCACAAGAAGCACATTTGTGCCTTCCAACACCTTCTTGTCCAATTGGTAAATCTTTAACTATGTTATCTGTATTATCGTGGTTCTTGTTACAAGCCATATTTTGATTTTTAAAAATTTAAAACTTCTTCTTGTTGAATTTTCTTTATAAAATCTTCAAGTGTTATCAAATTGTACAAACTAGGAATTATGTTATATGCTTCTTCTAATTTGTTCTTTGCAGAAAACCATCCTTGTCCGTCAGTTATCCAAACAAATTCGTAATTAGGATATTGATTTATTTTTGGTGCAACATCGGAATAAGATCTTGCAGTTTCATTTAATTTTGAACCACCGCCATTATAGTAGTTAGTTTCAATTAAATAAGTTTTGACTTTGGTTTTTATTACAAAATCAAAACGTTTCACATCTGCACCTAAACTTATGATTTCTGGAAAGATTGTATTATTTACTTCCTTTTTATAAAAAACTCCTGCCTTGTCAAAAATTAGCGAAACTGCTTTAGACATATTATCGCCACCTCTGTTTTTCCTTGCGTTTGTGTCTAAACCAACCTCAATCCCAAAAACGTAATCAACTAAATTTGTTACATCTTTATTTCTGAAAAGTTCTGCTAAACCTGTTTCGTCTATGTATTCTAAAATGCCTTCAGGAGAAGTGAAATAAGTATCAAGCAAAACGATTTTTCCATTATTATTGAATGTTTTTGCCTTTTTATTTTTTCGGATTGCAATCAAAATATCCAAAACCTCAAAAACATTTGGGTTTTCTTGATAAAGTTCATTTACAGCTTCTTTCAAATTTTCTTTTCCAATCAAATAATTAAGTTGATTGAGTTTGATAGAAATTTTGTTTACGTTGCTTTTTATTTTTTTGAAGTCTGTAAAATAGTCAAGCGTTGCATTTGTTTCTGAAAACTGTGATAGGAAATGTTTAAATTGCTCTGACATATTCTTGACTATTCGTTTGATTTGTAATTAATAACTCTGTTAATTTTCCTCTTTTTTCTGGATTGGCGTTTATGCTTCTTCTTGCGTCAACTCTTTGAATGTTGAAGTCAGAATATAAGTCGTCAAAGAAATTATCATTTTCGTTTTTCCCTTTCACGTCTGAATTGCTTAAAATCCAAGTGTGATTTAAAACGTCAAGTTTGTTGCAAAAATCTCTTAAACGAATTTGTTCACTGTCGTTAAACTCGTCTTTTGCATAAGAATTGAAACTTGAAGTTTCGCTTAATGGTTTGTACGGTGGATCGAAATAAAACAACGAATTGTTGTTTGCATAATCCAAAGTTTGTTCAAAATCTCCATTCAGAATTTCTACCTTTTGTAATGCGTTGCTTACTGCCAAAATATTTTCTTTGTCGCAAATAGTCGGTTTTTTATAACCGCCCATTGGAACATTGTATAAATTTTTGCTATTCACTCTATATAGACCATTGAAGCAAGTACGATTAAGAAAAATAAACAAAGCGGCTTGCCCGCTTTTTTCTTCTTTTCTTGTATTGTACAATTCTCTTTTTTGGTAGTAATAGAGTTTTTTGTTTTCCTCGTTTCCCTCCAAATTGTGAAATTCATTTTGTAGAATTTCAAGAATTGAAATCAATTCTTTAGGCTTTGAAGCGATTGTTTTGTAAGTATTTATTAAATCTTCGTTGATGTCGTTTATTACAGCTTTTTCAAGCTTTGGGAAATTGTTAAGCATCCAAAAAAGAACTGCACCACTACCAACAAATGGTTCGATGTATGTAAATTTTTCTTTCGTTATTTCTGTTGGCAAAGTCCGTTCAATGTCGCTGATAAGCTGGGTTTTTCCACCTGCCCACTTCAAAAACGGTTTTGCTATTTTAATATCTATCATCCTAATTTAATTCAGTTATACGCTTCAAATTTACAATATTTTTTCGTCTTAAAATTCTGTTTGGAAGTTGATTTTTGTCCAAATGTTGATTTTTAGCACGGTCGTTTTGGGGTGTCGGCTAACTCATAAATATACGCAACTCTATTGCGCCTATCTGTCTGTATTAGGTATGATATACGCAATAGCTATTGCGTATTATTTTTTCCGCTAATATATAAATAATTCTTACATAGTAACTTACTTCTTTATCATTTCTCTTAGGGTTTCGAGTTGGATTTCTAGTTTTTGGATGTATTCGTTTTTGGCTGCAAGTTCTTGTTTTAGGGCTTTTTCTGGTTTGGTTTCATAGGCTATAGGCAAGTACTCGCCTAGGTGAGCAACAAAATTGTGTTGGAGTGCTAGACTCAGTTTCCACAAAATTGCAAACTGTAGGGATTCTTTCTTGAAATATTTATTGAGTCCTGTAGGCAAAATGCCAAGCTGTCGGGACACATCGGCTTTCTTTATTTTGTGCTGCAAAATGTAATAATGGATAAAATTACCTATCGGGGGATACTGCTCTCCCTTTCCATTTTTGTATTTATTGCTGTTGGATATCATCTTCTTCTTTTTATTTGTTGTGAATGTCTTTTTATAGGATGCAAACGGCTGTTTATTACTCTAAAATGGGTACGAAGTACTAATACTATTAGCACTTCGTACTAATGCTTTTAGCACTTCGTACTAATGCTTTTAGTATTTCGTACTAATGCTTTTTGCATTTCGTACTAATACTATTAGCACTTCATACTAACACTTTTAGTATTTCGTACTAATACTATTAGCACTTCGTACTAATGATTTTTGCATTTCGTACTAATACTATTAGCACTTCATACTAACACTTTTAGTATTTTGCACCAATACTTTTAGCACTTCGTACTAATGCTTTTAGTATTTCGTACTAATAGCATTAGTACAAAGCACCTCTTATTCAAATGGGATGCTTTTCAAAAAGGCTACAAAAAAATCGCTTCTGTAATAAGAAGCGACTTTTTTTGCGCTGTATCTATACAATGTAGCGTTTAGGGTGCTACAGGAGGTACATTTACCGCATTACCACCACTATTAGCAAAACGGGTTTTGAGTTTGTCCACAATACTGTCGGCACCGGGTGCGCCAGCATCGGCAGCAGCGCCAAAGGATTTGTAGAGTGAGAGTGCCACATTGTAGGCCTCGCTACCCGCCAGCATTTTAGTATCCTCAATGCGCTCGCACAATTGGTTCGCCAGTCCTGATAGTTCGTCTAGTTGGTTAAACAGCGTCATATCCAGTTGCATATTGGGCACCGAAATGTAGGCGGGTACCAGCGTAGGATTGTTTACAGCGGCTGCCAGCGCATCTTCGGCAAAGACCTTGTTGTTGACATCAATGGCGTTGAGCGATTTGCGCTCATCGGCAGTAAGCCCTGTTAGAAAAGGCAGGTTGGTCATAATGGTTTGGAAAGCGGCTTTTACAGCCGTTACTTGTGCCGCAGTGGCGGCCACATTCACACGATTGTTGGATAAATTGGACATAAAATAATGGTTAATTGGTTGATAATTAATAAGATTATACAAGCAAATCTAAACAATTATTCTTTTGGTTTGTCGTTTTTTTAGTTCTTTTTTTCAACTTTATTATCAGTGATAGACTACGAAAACGAAATACGAAGGCTAATGTCATTAAGTTAAACTTTTTTGCCGTCACTTCGAGTGAATTTTCAGAAAATGCGAATAGCTTTTTCTGAAAATTTGTATCGAGAAGACTTGTTTAAACCAGAGTTCTCGATACTGGCTTACAATTTTCTATCGCAAATTGTAAGCCAACTCGAACAGACGAATCCTTTACTTAATGATATTAGACGAAGGGTCACGCCCTAATTTTCAAGAAAAAACCTCCTTTAAAACCTCCAATGATTTAGGTCTTTTAAAACCATCGAGGTGATAGGCATAATAATCAATAAGGATTTTTATGAGGAGCTGTCTTTCGATAACATGAAAGACTTTTTGATTGTTATCGAATTTTAAAGCAATGAGTTTTTTGAACAAATTAGTTTCATGTTCGCTCAAAGAACCTATGGCGTGAAAGGGGGTAAAAACGCCTTCGTTCATTTCGAAAAAAGGCATATCCATATCCGAAGTATCCGGATAAAAACCAAAATACTTGGTCATTTCGAGCATCAAAATCAGGTGAAAATTAGCCATATCCTCGTGCTGGTCTAACCAATGCAGGGCGGCTTCTAAAAACTCAAAAAGCGATTCGTTTTTTTCTTCTTCATGAATCGAATGATGTAAAATTTCAGAAATAAACATTACAATCGTACTCTTGTAAATATCCGAATGAATCGACTGAAAAGGCGCTGCAATTTTAATTTCTTTAAAATGCTCTAAAGCTCCTTTGTTCTTATGATTGGCTTCGATTTCCAAAATAGTCATGGGCTGGAAATACGCCATTTTTGTCCCGACGCTTCGGGAGGTTTTTTTATTCGAAAAAGCATCCCGAACAAAATAGGTTTTCAATCCATGCGACAAGGTAAAGCATTTGACTATCAAGCTTTTTTCCTGGTATTTTAAAGCTGAAATAACGATTGCCTTGGTTTTTATTTGCATGTTTTTTTTAGTCCTTAGTTAGTAGTGCTTAGTAGTTAGTACTTAGTGATTAGTAATTTGTTTTGTTGACGGAAACTGAACACTAAATGCTTACTGCTTTTTTAAACTTCCATACCATTTTGTAATAGACGGATACATAAAAGCCGCCGTTTTTTGTATGGGATAATAAAAAATCGAATTGTCAAGCGTTTCTTTTTTGGCGAAAAAATGATTGTAATTTATTTTTTCGAAAACAGAAAACACAATTCCAACGAGCAATACCGTTTTTAAAACGCGAAATAATCCTCCGCCTAGTTTGTTTATCCAGCCTAAAAAAGCAAAATCCACAATTCCAGTGAGTATTTTTGCTAAAAAGTGAATGCCAATTACCACCAGAATAAAAGTGAGCAGAAAAGCAATAACCTGAATGGTATTCGGATTCCAATGTACAAAACCAGCAAGAATATTTTTGGTAATAACCGAGAATTTAACGGCAAAATAAACTCCGAAAATTAACGAAAGAAAGGAAGCTAGTTCAATAAAAAGACCGTTTACAGTTCCTTTGTACAGTGCAAATGCCAGTAAAGCGCCCAAAATAATATCTAAAAAACTCATAGTAAAAAGAGAAAAGGATAAAGAACAAAGATAAAAGAATTATGTTGGTATCTTTGCCGAAATAATTTTAGATAGTAGAAAATCAGAATATCAATTTCTAACTTCTAACTTCTAACTTCTAACTTCTAACTTTCAAATATGTCAAGAGACACACAACTTAAAGAACGCTGGGAAAAGCTTGTCGATATACTTTCTAATCAATTTTCGCAAGGTGAAGATTTAGATTTAGATGCCATTATTTTTCTAATTGGAGTTCAGGAATTAGGAAAATTTCAACGTGAATATAAAAAAGACGAAAAACTAAACCTGATGCACATTGCCATTTGTCGTTTGTTAGAACCGTATGGATTTTATGAATTCGATTTTTTTGATGAAGATGGTTGGCCACATTACAAAGTAAAAGAAGAATTACCAGCATTGAAAGCTGGGGAACAAACGGTTTTAATGAAAGAGGCGATTGTTAGTTATTTTATAGAAAAACAGCTCATTGATTAATGATTTGTGATTTGTTCCAAAAACTCATAACTCATAACTTATAACTCACAACTTTTGCTTAAATTTGCACACTCAATTATTGGATGAAAATGATAGATAAGATAAAAGAATATATTGGTGAAGCACAAGCTTTTTCAACACAAGACACAGCCGAATTAGAAGCTTTTAGAATCAAATTTTTAGGAAGTAAAGGAATCTTAAAAGATTTTTTTGCTGAATTTAAAAATGTGCCTAACGAACAAAAAAAGGAATTTGGTCAGGTAATTAACCTGCTTAAAACTTCAGCTGAAGAAAAAGTAAAATTAATCCAAGAAACTTTAGAAAGCAAAGAAGAATCTAAAGGAGTTTATGGCGATTTGACTCGTGCTGCTGAGCCAGTAATTATTGGTTCTCGTCATCCGATTTCTATTGTAAAAAACCAAATTATAGATATCTTTTCAACCATTGGATTCAACGTTTCTGAAGGTCCTGAAATTGAAGACGATTGGCATAATTTTACTGCTTTGAACTTGCCAGAATACCATCCGGCGCGTGATATGCAGGATACATTTTTTATCCAGACTAATCCTGATACTTTATTGCGTACCCATACTTCATCCGTTCAGGTGCGTTATATGGAAAACAATAAACCGCCTATCCGAACTATTTCTCCGGGACGTGTTTTCCGTAATGAAGCCGTTTCATCACGTTCACACTGTATTTTCCATCAAGTGGAAGGATTGTATATTGACAAAGATGTTTCTTTTGCCGATTTGAAACAAACGCTTTTGTATTTCACGAAAGAGATGTTCGGAAAGTCAAAAATCCGTTTGCGTCCTTCTTATTTTCCATTTACAGAGCCAAGTGCCGAAATTGATATTTATTGGGGACTAAAAACCGAAACCGATTATAGAATTACCAAAGGAACCGGTTGGTTAGAAATTGGTGGTTGCGGAATGGTAGACCCTAATGTTTTGAAAAACTGTGGTATCAATCCAGACGAATACAACGGATTTGCTTTTGGAATGGGAGTAGAGCGTATTGCGATGTTGTTGTACCAAATAGGCGATATCCGTATGTTTTATGAAAACGATGTACGTTTCTTAGAGCAATTCAAATCGATAATATAATTAAGTAAATAGTGATTGGTGAATAGTAATTAGTATGGCTATTCACTAATTACTATTCACTACTCACTCATAATATGAAAGCTGATATTACAATCCCCGAAGTAGAAAACGTATTTATTGCTGCCGTTCAAGAATGGAGTGATGATTTTATGGAGAAAGTTTGGTATGCTTATTTAGTAAACGATAGCGATTTTACTATCGAAAGTGCCATGGTGGTTTCTAAAGCTTTTGGAACTATTGATGGCGAAATGAAGAAAACCTCTGTTTTACGTCACGCTTTTGTGGAAGTTCCTGCTGTTTCAGTAGTGAAAATAGAAATGGTAGAAAAAAGTGTTCTGGCTTTGAATAACGAATTCATGCTCACTTTCTTCATTGGAAATACCTTATACGATAAGAAATTTATCTTTAAAGCCAATTCCATTAACGAAAACAATACCGAAGAAGTGCCTATTCTATTTGTAGATGGTGTGATTGTGAGGTAAAATGTCATTGCGAGGAACGAAGCAATCTCAATAGTTGCTCATTGCAATTGCTCTCGTTATGTGATTGCTTCGTTCCTCGCAATGACATTAATCCAGTTTATCCACCAATTTTTTAAATACGGCTTTGGCATTTTTACCTTCGTACAAAATTTCATGAACGGCGTCTATAATGGGTGTTTTGGCACCATAACCTTGGTTGAGTTTGTAAGCGCTTTTAGCGGCATAATACCCTTCGGCAACCATGCTCATTTCCATCATGGCACTTTTTACGGTGTAGCCTTTCCCAATCATGTTTCCAAACATTCTATTCCTTGAAAAAACGGAATATCCTGTAACCAACAAATCGCCCAGGTAAGCCGAATCATTGATGTTGCGTTTCATCTTGTGTACTTTTCGAATGAATTTCTTCATTTCGCGAATCGCATTACTCATCAAAACCGATTGGAAGTTATCGCCATAACCTAAACCATGCGCAATTCCTGCTGCAATGGCGTAAATGTTTTTAAGCATTGCAGCATATTCAGTACCAATAATATCATCGGTAATTTTAGTTTTGATGTAATTTCCAGCTAGATTTTTGGCCACTACTTTTGCTTTTTCGGCATCACCACAGGCAATAGTCAAATAAGACAAACGCTCTAAAGCGACTTCTTCAGCGTGGCAAGGACCCGTAATTACACCAATATTGTAATAAGGAATGTCGTATTGAAAATGAAAATGTTCCCCAACAATCAAACTCGTTTCGGGAACAATTCCTTTAATGGCCGAGAAAATGATTTTATCTTTTATGGAAACCGTAAGTTTTTGCAATTCGGTGTCTAAAAAAGCAGAAGGAATGGCAAAAATAACGTAGTCTGCGTAAGCTACAGCTTCGTTGATATCGCTAGTTAGTTTTAGTTTTTTGATGTCAAACTCCACTGAACTAATATAGTTTGGGTTGTGTTTGTGTGCTTTTATATGCTCAATTGCCGATTCATTACGCATATACCATGAAACTTCAGAAAGATTGACACATAGCATTTTTGTAATGGCTGTAGCCCAGCTTCCACCACCAATTACTGCAAACTTTATATTTTCACTCATCTTTTTATAGTTTAACCAAAAGTACTTAAAAATGTAGTAATGAAACAAGAGGAATCGTTTGGAATTGGGTTTTAGTTTAGAGCACGAATTATTTTTTTATATTTTTTTCTTCGATGATACAATAAAGAATATGTTTTTTTCGTTGTAAGATTCTATAAATAAGTAATTTGTGTTTTTTATAATGTTAGTATTAGTTAATTTAGTTTTGGTGTTATTTTAAAAGGCGTCTAAGAATGGTTATCTAAGACGCCTTTTTTGTTTAAAAAAATACTTGTTTAGTAGCTCATTTCTACTATTTCTTTTAGTTTTTCTAAAGTAATATTTTGTCTTTCTCCTAAAGCTTTCCAACCTCTTTCATCAAAACGGTTAACGATAAAATCGGCAGTTTTGCTGTAATCATCTGTGTATTGCGAAAGTTTGGTGTCCATTCCCATCTTGTGGAAAAATTCAACGGTTTTGTTAATAGCTTCATTAGCAATTTCATCCACTGTTCCAGATAAATTAAAAATACGTTTTCCGTATTGCGCCAGTTTTTCTTTTTTAGTTTCGAATAAAACACGGTATAAATTAGGTCCAATAATAGCCAATGTTCTCGCATGATCGATTCCGTACAATGCTGTTAATTCGTGACCAATCATGTGTGTTGCCCAGTCATTTGGAACTCCTTTTTGGATTAATCCGTTTAAAGCCATGGTACAACTCCACATAAAGTTAGAAGCTAAAGCATAATCGGCAGGTTTTTCAACTACTTCGGGTCCTACTTCGATTAAAGTTTGCAAAATTCCTTCGGCAATTCGGTCTTGTAAATAACCTTCGTGTGGATAGGTTAAGTATTGTTCCATTACGTGCGTAAAAGCGTCAACTACTCCGTTTTGCAATTGTCTTTTTGGTAACGATTGAATCACTGTTGGATCACAAATCGAGAATTGAGGAAACAAAGCCGAACCTCCAAAAGCCAGTTTTTCTTGAGTTGCGGCAATAGTTACCACCGAACCAGAATTCATTTCGCTTCCTGTTGCTGGCAAAGTTAAAACGGTTCCAAAAGGCACTGCATTTTCTTTTATTAAAATATGTTTTTGAAGAATATCAATTGGATTTCCGTCGAAATGTACTGCGCCCGAAATGAATTTTACTCCATCAATTACTGAACCTCCACCCACTGCAAGAATAAAATCAATGTTTTGTTCCTTGACAATGGCTACCGCTTTCATCAATGTTTCAAAATGCGGATTTGGTTCAATTCCTGAAAATTCTACTATTTCAAATCCTTTAAGATTATCCATTACTTGTTGGTGAATTCCGTTTTTAAAAATGCTTCCACCTCCATAAGCCAATAGTATTTTGGCACCTTGTGGAACTAATTCGGATAGTTTTTCTATTTGTCCCTTTCCAAAAACTAACTTGGTAGGATTGTATAATTCGAAGTTTAACATATTTTTTTAGTTTTAGAGATACTAAGATTCTAAGCTGCTAAGTTATTTAAATCTTAATTTCTTAGCCACTTAGAGACTTAGTATCTTATTTATTTAATTGTTGTAATAATTTTTGTGCTACTAGTTTGGATGAAGCTGGATTTTGCCCTGTAATTAATAATCCATCTTCAACGGCATAAGGTTGCCAATTTTCAGTTTTAGAATAAATTCCGCCATTGGCCTGAAGTACTTCTTCTAATAAAAAAGGAACTACATTCGTCAATCCTACGGCAGCTTCTTCAGCGTTCGAAAATCCAGTTACTTTTTTTCCTTTTACTAAATATTCATCTTTAATTTTAACATCTTTTAATACGCCTGGAGCGTGACAAACAAAAGCTACAGGCTTATTGTTGTTGTAAAAAGATTCAATTAGTGTAATCGAATTTCGGTCTTTGGCTAAATCCCATAATGGTCCGTGTCCACCAGGATAAAATACCGCATCATAATCCGATTCTTTAACATGATTTAATTTTAGCGTGTGTTTTAGTTTAGCCAATAACTCAGTGTCGGCATCAAATCGTTTTGTGTCTTCAGTTGCCGAAGCTGGATCAGCGCTTTTTGGGTCAATGGGTGGTTGTCCGCCTAGCGGAGTGGCAATGTCAATTTGAATTCCCTGATCGGCTAATTCATAATAAGGTGCGGCCAATTCTTCGGTCCAAAATCCTGTCTTTTCTCCTGTGTTTCCTAGTTTATCGTGACTAGTAACGACAAATAATACTTTTTTCATCTTTGGGTTATTTTGTGCTGTTGCAGTTATCGAACATGCAGTTAAAATTATAATCGTGAGTAATACTTTTTTCATGATAATTGATTTTTATTATTGCAAATTTACGGCAGATATGTTATTAGTAAAAATAATTTGAATTATGTTTGTGATAAATATATTTATATCATGGTCAATTTAGAATGGTATCGAACCTTTAAGTCGGTATATAAAAACAGAAATTTTTCTTTGGCTGCCAAAGAGTTATTTATCAGCCAGCCCGCGGTGAGTCAGCAAATTTCTATGTTGGAAGCCCATGTGGGTTATAAATTATTCAACAGAAAATCGAAAGGGGTTGAACCAACAGAATACGCTAAGTTACTCAATAATTTAATCATAGAAGCCTTAGATCGTTTAGAAAATGTAGAAAATGGTTTTCGGTCTAAAGCATTTGATGCCAATCGGTTAATTACAATTGGAATCTCAAAACATTTATTTAGCAGCATGGCAAGTCTTTTGATCTATAAATTCGATTATATCGATTTTAGCTTTCAGGAAAATGATGCGCTTTTCGAATTGGTAAATACTAAAAAGATTGATTTTGCTATAGTAACTAAAAAATATGACACTTTTGACACGGTGCAAAAAAAGTTGGGTAACATCAGGCAAATCATCGTAAGCTCAAAAAACATTGATGCTACAAAATTGCAATCGGACATTCAGAATAATGATTATGGAGCAGTTGAAAATTGGCTGAACGAACAAAAATGGTACAGCCATGATTCAGGAATTCCACATATCAAATTGTTTTGGTTGCATGTTTTCAATAAAAAAAGGCCTTCCATGGTTCCTAATTATATCATTCCATCGGAGTTTGAAATGCTGGAAGTGCTTTCTAAAAATTCAGGTGTGGCTGTAACCTGGGATATCAATGCACGTTCTTTTATTCAAGATAAAAAATTGCAATTGTTGTGGAAAACAGATCAAATGCCTGCTACTGAAGTTTATCTTTTGTCAGCGAAAAATACAGGCTTTAATTTGGCTACTCAGGAATTCGAAGCAGAATTCAAGAAGTTTTTGAGTTGATTTATAAATAACAGAACTCCATTAAATTAACCTCCAGCTAAAGCAGGAGACAATTGATTATAATATTAAAATAATCTTTGCTGATTTGTTTTACTTTTTATAAAACAAATTATGATCGATATATTCCCAAACTTTAGTAGGTATTAAAGGGCGTATGTTTTTGCCTATTTTGATGTTATTTCGAATAAAAGTCGAAGAAATTTCAACAACTGGAGCATCAATTAGCTGAACTTTAGGATGATTTTTTAATTCCGAATTCTCCTCTTCGGCAGAAATACGTGGATACACATAAATTTCGTGATGTGCCAGAATGGTTTCGTAGTTTTTCCATTTGTGCAAAGATTTTAGATTGTCTTCGCCCATAATTAAAGAAAACTCATGATGCGGATATTTTTCTTCTAAATGCACTAATGTTGTTACCGTATAATTAGGTTGTGGAAGCTTAAATTCAACATCTGACGGTTTTAGTTTTGGATAATCTTCGGTAGCTAAATAAACCATTTGCAGGCGATGGTAATCGTCGAGTAATGTGCTTTTTTTCTTCAACGGATTGTGAGGCGTAACGACTAACCACACCTGATCCAAGTCGGAATGCTCTGCCATGTGATTGGCAATGATGAGATGCCCAACATGGATGGGGTTGAAAGTGCCGAAATACAATCCTATTTTCATACTTGAAAGTTAAGGGTTATTCGTTAAAAGTTATAAGTTACGAACGAATAACACTTAACGAATAACCTTTTTATTTTACAAAATCCTTTACTAATTGAGTCGCCTCTTCCAAAGCTACTTCTAAATCATAATTCTTAATTATCACATCAAATTGCGGAGCAGTTGCCAATTCTACGTGAGCTTTAGCAATACGCATATTGATTTTTTCTTCGCTTTCGGTAGAGCGTTCTTTTAAACGTCTTTTTAGTTCGTCCACGCTAGGTGGTTTTACAAAAACGGCTAAAGTTTCTTCGGGAAATTTATGCTTGATACGCAATCCACCAGCAACATCAATATCAAAAATCACGTTTTTGCCCAAAGCCCAAATGCGTTCTACTTCGCTTTTTAAAGTGCCGTAAAAGTTGTCTCTATAAACTTCTTCCCATTCTACGAAATCCTCGTTTTTGATGTGGCTTTTAAATTCGTCCAAAGAAATAAAATAGTAATCCTTACCGTTTACTTCTTCGCCTCTGGCTTCACGGGTTGCAGCCGAAATAGAAAACTCTAAATTCAAGTCTTCTTGTTTTAATAAATGCCTAACTATAGTTGTTTTTCCAGAACCTGATGGTGCTGAGAATACGATTAATTTTCCTTTCATAATTTAATGATTAGTTCCTAGTCCTTAGTCCTTAGTCTTTAGTTTCTTATGCTAAGGACTAACCACTAAGGACTAATTACTTTTATAAAACATTCAAAACCTGTTCTTTGATTTTTTCCAGTTCGTCTTTCATCATCACGACTAATTTTTGCATTTGTGCGTGATTGGATTTAGAACCCATGGTATTGATTTCACGTCCCATTTCTTGGGTTATGAAACCTAACTTTCTACCATTAGCTTCCGTTCCGTTGATGGTTTCCAAGAAATAATCCAAATGATTTGTTAAACGCACTTTTTCTTCAGTGATGTCTAATTTTTCTAAATAATAGATTAATTCCTGTTCAAAACGGTTTTCGTCAACATTTACTTTTAACTCATCAATGGCAGTTTGCAAACGGTCTTTGATCGCTTGAACGCGTTCCGGATCAAGAGCCAGTGCATCATTCATGTATTGGCGGATGTTTCCAATACGCAATTGGAATTCTTTTTCCAGCGAAAGACCTTCGTCTTTTCTAAAAGAAAGAATATTATTTAAACCCTCGCTGATTACGTTTTTGATCTCAGCCCATTCGTTTTCGTCAATTTCCTCTCTTTCCACTTTCATGGTGTCGGGCATACGCACGGCCATTTTCATCAATTCGGTTTCATCAGCATCAGCATACACTTCTCTTAATTGGTTGATGTAAGCTTTTACGATTGGAACATTTACTTTGGTCGAAGTTTGCTCAGCGGTACTTTCGATATAAATAGAAAAATCTATTTTTCCTCTTTCTAGTGCAGCGGCAATTTGTGTACGCAATCCCAATTCCATTTCGCGGTAAAGCGAAGGCATTCGTACATTTAAGTCCAGGCCTTTACTGTTTAAAGATTTGACTTCGACTGTTATTTTTTTGGTTGGTAATTGTAAAGTAGCTTTACCAAAACCCGTCATAGATTGTATCATATTGTTTCTTAAAAAGTGCTCAAAGATAAATAAAAGTTTGCAGTAGTCAGTGTTCAGTCTGCGGTACCTAAAATGGTTATTTTAATTTATATTACTACTTTTCCAAAGCTTTCATTACTTTAAGCATATTTTGTTGTGTATTACCAATAAAAATTTCGCCATCAATAATAAAAACCGGACGACTCAGGAAAGTGTAATGTTCTAGAATGTATTTTTTAAAATCATCTTCGGTTAAGTTTTTGTCCTTTAATCCCATCGATTTGTACAATTGTGCTTTTTTGCTAAAAAGTGCTTCGTAACTTCCCGAAAGGGCATACATTGCTTCTAGTTCTTCAATGGTAATTGGGTCTTGTTTGATATCGTGAAAGACTAAATTATTGTCTTTTGGTAATGATTTGATTATTTTTCGACACGTATCGCAAGAAGCGAGATAGTATATTTTGTTAGCCATAATTATTTGTTTCTTTATGCAAAGAAAAATCATTTGAGACGTTAAATGTTTATTTTTACGGGAAAATTTACAAATTCAATACAATGAAAGATATTTTAGAGATTACCAAAACTAGTAGAAACATGGTTTCTAAATTGATTCAGGGATTTACTTTAGAACAGCTGAACAAAGTTCCGGCAGGTTTTAATAACAATTTAATTTGGAATGTAGCGCATATTGTGGTTACACAACAAATATTAGTATATAAATTAGCAGGTTTACCAATGATGATTTCTGATGATTTAGTAGAAAAATACAAAAAAGGAACTAAAACAGAACACGAAGCTTCTCAAGAAGAAGTAGATGAAATCTTGGTGTTATTACACAAAACTATTGCTCAAACGGAGATAGATATTGATAATAATTTGTTCCAAAATTTCACTGAATACCCAACATCTACAGGGTTTGTGTTAAAAAGCAATCTAGAATCGATGTCTTTTAATAATTTTCACGAAGGGATTCATTTAGGTGTTATTTTGGCTATTCGAAAATTAGTATAACCTTCGAAATAAAGTATAAATAAAAAGAGCTTCAGAAGGGCAAAACACACAAGTTTTATTTTTGACACGAATTACACCAATTAGCACAAATAGTAATGAATTTAAAATAATTACACAAATTTCTATCTGACTTTGGCAGATTCGTGGAATTATGACATCCAAATTTGAGTTATTTCGTGTGATTCGTGGCTATTCTTTTTTATTTCGTTATCAGATAGTCGTTTGCTTCCTCATATTTAATAAGCAATGATCGGGAACCATCCACATAAGCAGCAATTTCATAAGGATTGTAATGCAGTACAATCCCTTCATTGGTAAAAAAAATATTTTGTGCTACTTGAAACACGTCTTTTTCAAAGAACATTCCGGTGCTATTGATGGGTTGGTCTCTAGGGATTTTGTATTTGTTTCTGAATTTGGTTTCAGCAAAAACCTTAAAAAGTTCCCAGTTTTTAAATAATTTTTCGTTTGGAATTTGTATTCCTGTTTTTGGGTCAAAAATCAAAGAACGCATTCCAGCATACCCATGGGCACCACCCGTAAAAGTGTAATGATTGATTACTATATTTAAGATATTTCCCGAGCAGTATTTTACCTCTCCTTCAATTTTAGCTTCCCAACCAAAACGGTCTTTAGGAAAATCTGTTGTTAATTTTTCATACGCCTGAATAAAGGAATGGGCTAATTGCTCATAATTACTCGAAGTATTGGGTTTGTCTCCAAAATCAACAATAGATTTTACAGCTGCAAAAACGGTATTATTGATGCTGTCAGAAATAATTTCTGCATTTATAGCAATAGGAATTTCTAATTGGATTTTTGGACAATTTTCGGTACAGTTTAATTTTGATTTTTTTTCAAATGATTCGTTTTCAAAGTCCAATTCTTTTGAACAACTTGTACCTAATAATAGTAATAGAGAAAATAAGAGATATTTCATTTTATATTTTTTTATTCGAACAAGAAAATGCTAAGGCTAATTTAGTTCTAAAAAACTTTTATGTTGAACAACAAAAAAGTATTCGATTGAAAGGTAGCGGTTTATTGATTAAAATCAAAATGGGTTTGAACGGCTATTGTAGGTAATATATGTAGCCTACATTAAACCAAACCAACCAATCATTGGCTTTGTTTTCTTTATAAAGCGCTGGATTGGGTTTTAAACCATCCACCCAGTCTGAAAAGTAATATTGAAACCGTAAATCTACCATTAAATCACTTAAAGGAGCGAGTTTATATCGTGTACCAACACTGGTTACAATAGACCAAACGCTACCTCCTTCTGCTGAAAATCCATATTGACGATCGTCTGTAGGAGTAAGGTATTTTGGAAATGTAGTTAATGGAGTGCCTAAAGGTCCCATAGTGGAATAAGCATCTGTATTGTAATAACTAAATTGCCCACCAAGACTAATAAATGGGCCAAGACTTCCTACTCTTGCTGTAAAATCACGAATACTCAATGGGAAATATTCTAATTGCATTCCTATATTAGTTACTGTGCTATTTCCTTTCATGGCTCGTAATTGATCGGCTTGAATAGAAGTTCTATCAGGACTCACCCATTCGCCAAAGTGCTCAAATTCCGTTTTATTATAAGATAATTCACTTCTTAATTTAAAGTGATCGTTAAAATAGGTTTCTGGAGTATAACAGTTACATTCTGCTTTGTAAGAGAAATTAAGATAATGAATAATTCCTATTCCAATTCCTGAGTTTTTTAGATTTGTGCCTAAATCATGACGCTGTCCATAATCCGACTGAAAAGCTACTGGGCCAGCTATGACTCCTACTTCATGTGAAAAACCAAATTGCGCATTTATTTTACTTGATAGTACAAGCAAAATAAAAAGAGTCAATACGTTTAGCCAATTATTTCTGAGCATTTTAAAACTATTCAGGTAGGGACAAAGATATAAAAAACATTATTTATCTATTAAAATAATAACAGACTTATCAGGATAGTGTCTCTCACAAAAAAGCAGCTATATCAAGAATTAAATTTCCTTAATTTATTTTTATAATTTACAAGATAATTCTTTCTTTAATTTAGTTAATTTTAAATTGGATTTCCTTAGAAAATGTATATTTGTAGTAGAAGCAAAAATTTTTAACACTAAAAATACAAGATATTATGTCTCAAATTATTACCGATTTTATGCAGGGGGTTACTTTAAAAAACCCTAACGAACCAGAGTTTTTACAGGCGGTTTTAGAAGTTGCCGAAACTGTAATACCTTTTATTGAACAAAATGAAAAATACAAAAATAAAATGCTTTTAGAACGTATGGTGGAAGCGGATAGGATTGTGATTTTTCGTGTGGCATGGATTGATGACAAGGGGCAAACCCAAGTAAATAGAGGGTATCGTATCCAAATGAATTCGGCTATTGGTCCTTACAAAGGTGGTCTTCGTTTTCACCCGACGGTAAATTTAAGTGTTTTAAAATTTTTAGCTTTCGAACAAACTTTTAAGAATAGTTTGACCAGTTTGCCAATGGGCGGTGGAAAAGGAGGATCCGATTTTGATCCAAAAGGAAAATCAGACATTGAGGTCATGCGTTTTTGTCAAGCTTTCATGACGGAGTTAGAAAAATATATCGGTGCTGATACGGATGTTCCTGCTGGAGATATAGGTGTTGGTGCTAGAGAAGTAGGGTATTTATTTGGACAATATAAAAAAATCAGAAACGAATTTACTGGAGTTTTAACCGGAAAAGGAATTTCTTTTGGAGGTTCATTAATAAGACCTGAAGCTACGGGATATGGAACGGTGTATTTTGCGCAAAGTATGCTAGCAACTAAAGGTCAGGATTTAAAAGATAAAATTGTTGTGGTTTCAGGTTCAGGCAACGTGGCGCAATATGCCGTGCAAAAAGCAACACAAATAGGGGCTAAAGTTGTAGCCATGTCAGATTCCGGAGGTTATATTTATGATGCTGATGGAATTGATGGGGATAAATTAGCTCATATTATGTTTTTGAAAAACGAACTCAGAAGCCGAATTAGTGAGTATATTGTAAAATACCCTAATGCAAAATATTATGAAAATGAGAAGCCTTGGGGCCAAAAATGTGATATAGCCTTGCCTTGTGCCACCCAAAACGAATTGGATGAAGAAAGTGCTAAAACCCTAGTAGCTAACGGCTGTTTTTGTGTTGCCGAAGGAGCAAATATGCCTTCCACTTATGAGGCAGTAGTTGTTTTTCATGATGCTAAAATCTTGTTTGCTCCAGGAAAAGCTTCTAATGCTGGTGGTGTGGCCACTTCAGGACTAGAAATGTCTCAAAACTCCTTGCGATTGAGTTGGACTGCCGAAGAAGTCGATGAAAAACTAAAAGCCATTATGCTTAATATTCACGCAGCTTGTGTGCAATATGGTGCCGATGAAGAGGGTTATGTTGATTATGTAAAAGGAGCTAATATTGCCGGTTTTGTAAAAGTAGCCGATGCGATGCTAGCTCAGGGGGTAGTGTAGTTTTTTTTGAGTGACTAGTGACTAGTGGACATGCTAACTTAGCCGACACAATAAGTTAAGAATAAATCTTAATTTTAACTTATGAAAAAAGTCCGTAAAATTTATGATGCCAGTTTTAAAGAACAGGCAGTTCAACTGGGCTATGACAGAACCAATGTTTCAGATCTTGCAAGAGAATTAGGTATAACAGCCCAACAATTATATAAATGGCGCAAAGAATTTGAGACCTTTGGAGAAGGAAGTTTTCCTGGAAAAGGAAATTTAAAACAAACTCCAGAGCAAGCAAAAATTCACGAATTAGAGAAAAAGCTCAAAGATGCAGAGTTGGAACGCGATATATTAAAAAAAGCAATCGGCATTTTTTCCAAGAGCGGTCGATGAAATACTATTTCATTAAAAAGAATGAAAAAATATTTCCGATTGAAAAAATGTGTCGTGTTTTAGAAATCAGAACAGGGAGTTTTTATCGCTGGAGAAGAGTAAATATAACAATTGCTCAAAAAAGGATAATTACTTTAAAAGAACAGATAAAGAAAATCTATTTTGAGTCCAAACAACGCTATGGAAGTCCCAGAATAGCAATGGAACTTCAAAATTTGGGGTATCAAATTTCAAGGATAACAGTTGCGAAATATATGAAAGCTCTTGGCCTTAAAAGCAAACTCAGCAGGAAGTTTAAAGTAACAACAAACTCTAATCACAATTATCTAACGGTTGAAAATATACTAAACAGAGAGTTTGTTGTCAATAAACCTTCAAAAGCTTGGGTTTCGGATATCACTTACATTCAAACCAAAGAAGGTTTTCTTTATTTGACAACCATTATGGATTTGTACGACAGAAAAATTATTGGCTGGAGTTTAAGTGATGGGATGAGCACTGAACAAACAAGTCTTGGTGCTTGGAAAATGGCAGTCAAAAACAGAAATATTGAACAAGGTTTAATTTTTCACTCCGATAGAGGTGTTCAGTATGCCAGCAAAAAGTTTGTAAATGTTCTTGATTCCTATAAAAAAATAACCAGTAGTATGAGCCGTAAAGGGAATTGTTGGGATAATGCAGTAGCCGAAAGCTTCTTTAAATCTATGAAAACCGAATTGATTTATGGAAATAAACTCATCTCTAAAGAACAAATGAAAATGGAAATTTTTGAATACATCGAGATTTGGTACAATCGAAAAAGAAGACATTCAGCTTTAAATTATAAAACAATAGAAGAATTTAATAATCAAATTAATTACAAAAATGTAGCTTAACTTATTGTGCAGTTTTTATTTGCATATCCACTGAACACTGATTACTCTTTATTTGACTTCTCGAATCGCATCGCTATCAATCCAGCCTTCGGTTCCATCAGTCAATTCAATTTTTTTCCAATTATCTACTTTTTCTTTCACAAAAACTTTGGTCCCTTCGTGCAAGATTACAACGCTGGCACCCTTGTTTTGAGGCTCACTTTTTACATCCGTCATTTCAGCAAAAACAATAGCTGGTTTTTCATTTTTAAAATAACTTCTTTCGAAAATAGCCGAGGAAACACTAATAACTAACAATACGAGCATTAGGAACATTCCGAAGAAAAAGAGTCTTTTGTTGAGTGCCAATGCTGAAAAATAATAGCCTAAAAACGATACTAAAAACAGCACCGAAAAAGCAACTGAAATCCAAGCCCAGGTATTATAATGATAATTTCCAGTGAAATCACGAAGCAGCTTTTCAAAACCTACTTTTGGCACTACTTTTATCTCATCCACGGTACGTTTTTGAGCAAATCTTAAATTATTGGCAATATCATCATCATTAGGTTTCAGCACCAAAGCTTTTTCATAATTGTAAATTGCTGGCGCTACTTTGTTCAATTTGTAATAACAATTTCCCAAGTTAAAAAACAAATCTGCGGATTGTTTTTTAACACTCAAAACAGAGTTGTAGGCATCAATAGCTTGTTCATATTTGCCATTTTTATACAAATCATTTCCTTTTTCAAAGCCACTTTGGGCAAAGAAAACCTGGCTTACTAGCAATAATATGTAAAATATATTCTTCATTTTAGTACTCATTGTATCCTTTGGTTAATCTTTTTTAAGAAAGCTGTTTTTCTAAATCAGAAATAATACTTACTGCTTTTTCGTAATCTTTTTGAATAGTTGCACTGGATGAAGGTGCGTATCTCGCAATCTCACAGTTTTCAGTAAGTGCAATAAATTCATTGATTGATTCTGGATTAGCATTTTTAGACAACAGGATTTCCTTAATATTGTCCTTACTCATTTCGGAAGTTTCAATATGCAATTTTGCTTTCAGGAAATTATGCATCGCTTTTTCAAGTGCCACATAAAATGGTTCTTTGTTGTTGATTTGTTTTTTTGCTTCCGATAAATATTTCTTCGCCAGTCGGTTGTTTCTCTTGATTCTATTTCCAACAACATCGCCATCAATTGCTTCTTTTTTATTTTTAGCCAAAATAATAATAGGCACCAATCCAAAAGGAATCAGCAACAAGCTATAGAATAAGTTGGAACCAAAGAAATCATTGGCTGTAATAGGTTCTAACTTAGTTTGTAACTTGATGTACTTAAATTGTTCGTTAGCCACCACCTGATTTTTACCTGTTCCTGAATTCGAATCACTAGCTACAACTTGTGTTGGCCCATCAAGCACTTTAATGATTATTTCTGGAGAAGTAATGGTTTTATACCTTCCGGAATTCAAATCAAAATAAGAAAACTGCATTGGCTTTATAGGATAATCGCCTTTGTATTGCGGAATAATCGTGTAACTATCGGATATTTTTCCTGCCATTCCAGAAAGTGGCGTATTTACTTGTTCGTTATGAACCGCATCATACATTTCTAATGCATTAGGCACAACTGGTTTTGGTAAACTAAATAATTTTAAATTCCCTTTTCCTGCCACACTTACCACTAAATCTAAACTTTCACCATTTTTAAGTGCCGATTTACTTGGTGTAACTTTAAAATCAAAACTCCCTACAGCACCCGAAAAATCAGCTGGTTTTCCTGCTTCCGGTAATGGTTTAACTGTTATAGTTCTAGCTCCTGCAGATACTCTTTTGCTATCTTCTTTGATTTGCATTTGTCCAAACATATTTCTACGATTGGTAGGCAATTGCACATCAATATCTAATGAAAGTGGTTCAATAGTGAGTTTACCTGATTTTTGAGGATATAAAACCGTCTTTCTTAAAACAACATAACGGAATCTCTCGCCTTTGAACATCCCTTCTTCAAGAGCCAATTGTTTAACATCAATAATTTGACTCCAAAAATCATTGTATTTAGGTTTACCAAGCTCTCTCCAATTTGTAATTCCAATATTATAACTGAAATACAATTTGTAAACGACCGTAATGGGTTCGTTGACATACGGACTTGTTTTAGAAACATCGGCAACGAGATACAAATTGTTGTCTACAGAAACACTAGTGTCATTTGGGTCTTTTGGCTGTTCAACTGCTGCAGTAACATTAACTCTTATTGGCGAAGTTTTATACACTTGCCCATTGTATTCTATGGTAGCTTGTTTGATAACCAAATTCCCTTTTTGATTGGGCATCAAATAATAAGAATAGATTTTTTCAAACGAGCTTCTTCCGTTAACCCAGGATTGACTCACTTGCTGACTTGGCCCTGCAATAACCCTAAAACCCTCAAAAGAAGGTTCGTCAAAATTATCTCCATCAATATTCATAACAAAATCCACACGAAGTCTTTCGTTCAAACCCAGTGTGTTCTTGCTTACTTTAGCCTCAAACTGTACTTGAGCCGAAAGTCCTTGAAAACATAATAGCAATAAAATTAAATATCTTTTCATTTTTTTCCTCTCCCCAACCCTCTCCAAAGGAGAGGGAGTCAAAACGGAGTATATTATATTGTTACTTGAAAATCCTAATTATCTATCCTCTTCTACATTATCTAATTGGGAAATTCTTCAATTATTTACCAATCTTTTTCTGTTTGAACGGGTTTCCCTTTTACTTTTTTAGCGTTTACTTTGTCCTGAATTTTCTTCTCTTCATTGTTAACTGCATCCAAAAGATTTTCTAGACGATCTTTAGAAATTCCACCTGGCTGTGGCTTTGGCGGCTGATTTTCATCTTTTTTGTCTTTGCCGTCTTTCTTATCCTGATCCTTTTTGTCTTGATCTTTCTTATCCTGGTCTTTTTTATCTTGATCTTTCTTGTCTTTGTCCTGATCCTTTTTGTCTTGATCTTTATTCTTGTCTTTGTTTTTATCGTCTTTGTCTTTTGGTGGCGGATTTTCTTTTAGCATTTTTTTAGCCAAGGCAAAATTATATCTGGTTTGCTCATCAGCAGGATTGTTTCTTAGCGCATTTTTATAAGCTTCTACCGCCTGGGTATAATCTTTCTCTTTCATGAACACGTTTCCTAAATTGTGATAGGCTTTGTGTTTTTGAATTCTTGATCTCGCGTTTTTTAAAGCTTTGGCGTAAGCATATTTTGCCTCCGAAGCTTGATTTTGCTTATAAATAGCATTTCCTAAATTAAATGGCGAAACCGATCTATTTGGGAATTTTGAATTTGATATTCTATAATTAGCTTCCGCTTCGGCAAACTTATTTTCCTTGTATTCTTCATTTGCTTTAGGCAAAATATTGTCTTTTTGCTGCGCCAATATTCCTCCTAAACTAAGGAATAGCAGTGCAAAAAAAGTAAATCCGTATTTAATACAATTTTTCATTTTCATTTCTTTATGTTCTTCCTCAAAAGTGATGCTTCAAAGGAATTAGCATTTATTTTTCGTCGTTAAATAAGTTTAACTTCTTCACCCAATTGGTTTTTTTCTCTAAAAGGAATACATCTAGGAATAAAAGCAAAAATGCAAATCCTAAAAACCATTGAAATTGCGATTGAAAATCGGCCATTTGAGTCGATTCAAATTCGGTTTTTTGAATATTATCTAAGGTTTTCTTGATGTATTCTACCACTTCTTTGGTATTATTTCCGCTCACATAACCCCCTTTTGTTGCTTTTGCAATGGCATCCAAATCAGTTCGGTTTAATTTTGTAACTACCACTTCGTCATTTTGATCTCTTTGGTAACTTTCTACAACGCCATTTCTTTTTAACGGAATTGTTCCTCCTTTTTCGGTTCCAATTCCTACCGTAATAATACGCATTCCTAGTTTATTTGCTTCTTCGGCGGCAGCTTG
The DNA here is from genome assembly GCF_041729725.1 of Flavobacterium zubiriense. Taxonomy (NCBI): domain Bacteria; kingdom Pseudomonadati; phylum Bacteroidota; class Flavobacteriia; order Flavobacteriales; family Flavobacteriaceae; genus Flavobacterium; species Flavobacterium zubiriense. The sequence goes on from NZ_JBCFQL010000016.1 coordinate 29,021, forward strand.
TGCTCCTTCAGAATGATCTTCTCCATCCGAAATAAGAATCAATAACTTAGAAGTCTTGCTTTTTTCATCAAAATAAGTCGATGATAATTTGATCGCTTCATCCAATGAGGTTCCTCTGGAAGAAACAATATCGGTATTCATGCTTTGCAAAAACATTTTTGCCACACTATAATCGGTCGTAATAGGCAAAACTGGAAATGCACTTCCTGCGTAAGCTACAATTCCTATTCTATCGCTTCCTAATTGATTGATGATTTGAGAAACAACTTGTTTACTTTTTTCTAATCTATTAGGTGCAACATCTTCAGCAAGCATACTTTTAGAAACGTCCATTGCAAAAACAATGTCGATTCCTTCGCGTTTTACCGTTTCTAATTTTGTTCCTATTTTTGGATTTACTAATCCTAAAATCAACCCGAGCAGGGCTAAAACAATAACAACTAATTTGAACACGGGTTTAAAAACCGAACTTTCCGGACTCAATCTTTTTACAATTTCTAAATCACCAAATTCTTGTTGTTTTTTTCTTTTCCAATACATATTCAACAGGAAAAGTAACACTACAATGGGTAGTATAAAAAGTAAGTATAAATATTTTTTTTCGTCTAATTCCATAAATTATTTAAATTCCAAATATCAAAAACCAAATTCCAATTGTAGCAACGAAAGCTGAAAAAATTAAATTCCAAATTTATACTCCAATCATTGGAATTTGGAATTTCAAAAAATTGATTTTTGTTTCATTTAAGAAATATTGATTTTAACTAAAATCAATATTTCTTAAATGAAACTTTTATAAACCGTATTTCTTAATCCAATTTCGAGTAAAAGTAAAAATCCAGCCAACCAAACAAAAGGTCTGTATTTCTCGTCATAATCATAAAATTTCAACTCTTCTATTTCAGTAGTTTCCAGTTTATTGATTTCTCCATAAATTTCAGCCAATTTATCGTTGCTGGTGGCTCTAAAATATTTTCCATCGGTTTTTTGAGCAATGCTTTTCATCAATCGCTCGTCGATTTCTACTTTCATCATTTGGAACAAAAACTGTCCATTTGGACCAATTGCATACGGAAATTCCGCCATTCCATTCGTCCCAATCCCAATAGTATATACTTTTATTCCGTATTGTTTGGCAATATCAGCAGCAGTTTCTGGTTCAATAAAACCTGCATTATTTACTCCGTCGGTCAATAAAATAATGACTTTACTCTTGGCTTTACTGTCTTTTAAACGATTTACTGCTGTGGCTAATCCCATCCCGATTCCTGTTCCGTCTTGCAAAACATTATCGTATTTTATACTTCCTATAGCTTCTTCTACAATGGCTTTATCGCTAGTCACCGGAGTTTTTGTGTAAGCTTCTGAGGCATAGACTACTAATCCTATTCGGTCATTTGGTCTTTCTTCAACAAAGTCAGCAGCTACTCTTTTTAAAGCTTCCATTCGGTTGGGCTTTAAATCCTTAGCCAGCATACTTCCAGAAACGTCTACTGCCATAACAATATCAATTCCTTTTGTTGTCTTGGTTTTGTTGCTAATATCTACCGTTCTTGGTCTTGCCATAGCCACAATTAAAGAGCTTAACGCCACTATTCGAAGTACACTTAAATAGGGTTTTAATTTTGTCCAGAATGATTGTGAGGATTTAAAACCTTTAATCGAACTTATTTTTAAGGTTGCTGATTGCTGGTTTTTCTTTAAAACTAACCAAACAATGGCCAATGGAATTAAAAGAAACAACCAAAAAAACTCTGGATTTAAAAAAGTTATTTTTGCCATTATCTACCTCCTTGTTTTAGTTCTACTGAGCTTAACACTCGTTCTGAAATTTCATTTGCATACTTATCTCCTTCTTGATGTAAAATCAAAACCTGTTGTAATCCTCCTTCTTGGCTAAACAACAAAATTTCATAATACATTCTGTCTTTTTCATTCGTTAACTCATTTAATCTGGTGAAAGTTCCGTATGATTTTAATCCCGTGATGCCTTCTCTAGTTTCATAATCTTCTTGTTTCACAATCATATTTTGTGCGCCTTGAGATTCCATGTATTGCAAATAAGCTTCCATAGATTTTTTTAAATCAATTTGCGCTTCCTGTTTGTATTTCAAAGTTGAAACCATCAAATGGAATGAATCTATCAAACTACCATAAACAAAAGACTGCATTTCTTTAACCAACGCTAATCCTTCTTTAGGCAATGATTTAGTTAAATCAGTTCGTTTTAAAACTTTAGGAGTCTTGATTATTACCGAAGGATTTCCATACTCACTTCTAACCCATTCGCCTTCTAATAATTCTTTAGATGGATGCCCAATAAGATTGTCTTTCACATAATCAAATCCTTTAGTTACCATGAAATAAAATGTGGTTGCTAACAATAAGAAAAGTACAGTAGCTACGCTTACGGCAATTCGATTGTTTCTTTTTTTCTTTAATTGAAGTGCAATTTGTTTTTGTCGCTGTGCTTCGTTCAATAAAGTATCTTCTTCCACAGCGACTTCAACCGGAATCGAATTGTCTAATGTTAAAATTGCTTTTTGGATTTTATTTCTATCCTCGGTAATTTCGTATTCAAGCGGTTTTGATTTTGCAAATTTTACTAAATCGGCTTGTTTCAACACTCTTTCCAGATTTTCGATAGTTTCTGGAGTAAGCGTCATTTTCTTTCTAACCGAAGCCGCTCTTAATCCCAAAATCAATTCGGATGTTGTACTTTCCATTGCTGGAATTTCAATTGCTTCTTCGATATAATTTCGAGCAATGTCAGTCAATTCACTGTAATATTCTTTTATTTCTCCTTTTTGCCAAAGCTCTTTCTTTTCCAGGTTATTCAATAAACTAGTGGCTTTTTCTATTGGCGTTTTATAGACTTCTTCTTCAATTTTTTTCTTTTGCTTGTTTTTCAAATACCAATAAATTCCCGCACCAATTCCAAGAATGACAATCAATGCTAAAAGGTATTTCCACCAATCTCCTAAGGCATTATTAGCAGCTTGAATATCCTTAATGTCATACATTTTTTGCTTTAAAGTATCTACTTGAACATTTGCCACTTCAACAGCAATCGAATCGGTTTGATATGGTTTTTTATTGATCAGAATTTGGATACTAGGAATTACGTAACGACCCGAATCAAACTGCGTTAATCCGTATTTTTTAATCAACTCATAACGGTCGTTGTTTTTTACGGTATCCACAGGATAAGACTGAATTACTTCCAGCGCACCAATATTTTTTAAATTAGGAAAAACAACCTTAGACAAAGTATCTACGGATGTTTTTATCGTTAATTTAAATTCGGCTCCTATTTTATTTTTTGTGGTATCGATACTTGTTTCTACTCTTTTTTGTTGTGCAAAAATGGTGGTAGAAAGTAGTAGTAATAATATTATTTTTTTCATCCTTTTATTGGGAACTTTTGATTTGAGATTGAAGATTAACGATTTTTGATTTCAGATGTTTCTCGAAACCATTAAATCATTCTTTTTTCAAAATCATTTCATATTTGTTTTAGCCGTTTTAATACTTGATACGAAAATAGAAATTAGTTCATTGGCTTCTATTTTTGCATTCGATAAATTCTTCAGATCTGTTGTTAAATTTGCTTTTTCAATAATTTTTAAACAGACAAAACTTTCTCTTAATTCTTTTAAACAAATCTCCATTTTATGAACGAAATCTTTGCTACTTTCGGCACTTTGGGCTTCTCCATAATTTAAAGCTGGAGATGTTCCTGAACGAATAATTTGAGCTGCTAAATGATTTCCTGCATAATTTTTTTCAAAATTACTAGCAACAATTATTATAGTTGCTGCAAAATCTATCAATCTATTCTCCAGTTCTTGTTTATTCATTTCTAATAAAAATTTAATTCAAAAACTCTAATTCTTTATTCCAACCAAATCCTAGATCAAAAATCGTTAATCTTCAATCAAAAATCTTTATCTCGATTTAAAATAGCCCAATAATTTGGTTACATAACTTTCGTCAACTCTGGTATTTACTACACCAGAACGTGATTTACTGAAGGTTTCTTTAAAATAATTCAATTGATCATTGTAATATTTCTCATAATTCATTCGAACTACTTTAGAACCCGTGTCTACTAATTGCATTTCTCCAGTTTCAGCATCCAGCATCGGAACCATTCCTAGATTTGGCATTTTTTGTTCTCGAATATCATACACACGAATCCCAGTTACATCGTGTTTTTTAGCAGCAATTTTCAAAGTTTGCTCATAATCAACCGACATAAAATCGGAAATAATAAAAACGATAGCTTTCTTTTTTTGAGTACTCGACAAAAATTTCAATGCCTGAGCAATATCTGTTTTATGACTTTTTGGTTCAAATTCGATCAATTCTCTAATGATACGCAAAACGTGTGATCTTCCTTTTTTAGGTGGAATATACAATTCGATTTGGTCTGAAAATAAAATCAATCCAATTTTATCGTTGTTTTGTGTAGCCGAAAAAGCCATCGTTGCAGCAATTTCTGTTACGATGTCTTTTTTAAATTGATTTTTAGAACCAAAACTCTCCGAACCCGAAATATCAACCATTAACATCATGGTTAACTCTCGTTCTTCTTCAAAAACTTTTACGTGAGCTTCATTATAACGAGCGGTAACATTCCAATCAATATTTCGAATATCATCTCCATATTGATATTGACGCACCTCACTAAAAGTCATTCCACGCCCTTTGAAAGAAGTATGATATTCCCCTGAGAAGATATGATCACTCAATCTCCGGGTTTTGATTTCTATTTTTCGTACTTTTTTTAAAAGCTCTTTTGTATCCATTTTCCCCTCCTAACCTCCCCAAAGGGGAGGAATTGTTTGTCGATATACTTAGAAATTTTAACACTCCAATAGCCCCTCCTTTGGAGGGGTTGGGGAGGATTAAGGTACCTCTACTTCGTTTATAATTTTATTGATGATGTCAACCGAAGTAATATTCTCAGCTTCTGCTTCATAAGTTACTCCCACTCTATGACGCAATACATCATGAACTACGGCACGAACATCTTCAGGGATTACATAACCACGACGTTTAATAAACGCATAACATTTAGCTGCATTAGCTAAATTGATACTTCCACGTGGCGAAGAACCAAAACTGATTAATGGTTTTAAGTCAGCTAATTTGTATTTCTCTGGGTAACGAGTAGCAAAAACAATATCTAAGATGTATTTCTCAATTTTCTCATCCATGTACACTTCACGAACGGCTTGTTGCGCACGTAAAATTTGTTCCACAGAAACTACTTGATTCACTTTCTCGTAACTTCCAGTTAAGTTTTGACGAATTACCAATCGTTCTTCATCCATTTTAGGATAATCAATCACCGTTTTCAACATAAAACGATCGACTTGCGCTTCTGGCAATTGATAGGTTCCTTCTTGCTCAATTGGATTTTGCGTAGCTAAAACCAAAAACGGTTTTTCTAATTTAAAAGTAGTATCACCAATAGTAACTTGCTTTTCCTGCATGGCCTCTAATAATGCCGATTGCACCTTAGCCGGTGCACGGTTAATCTCATCAGCAAGAACGAAATTAGCGAAAATAGGCCCTTTTTTAATTGAGAATTCATTTGCTTTGATGTTGTAAATCATAGTCCCTACAACATCGGCAGGTAATAAATCCGGTGTAAACTGGATACGACTAAAAGATCCGTGAACTGCTTGCGAGAGTGTATTAATAGCTAATGTTTTTGCTAATCCTGGAACACCTTCCAGTAAAATATGACCTTGCCCTAGTAATCCAATCAATAATCGTTCAATCATGTGCTTTTGACCCACAATCACCTTGTTCATTTCCATAGTAAGAAGGTCTATAAAAGCACTCTCTCTTTCTATCTTTTCATTGATTGCTCTAATGTCTAAAGTCGACGTATTCTCTTCCATAAAATTATTTTTAATACCTTGAATTTAACCCCTTAGTTTTGAGAGTGCAAATTGAATTTTTTTTTACAGCTAAGATGTTAAAAAATGGTTAAAACTTCTGCCAATCCTTCAATTTTAAGGACTAATTATGATACAATTTCCATAATTTTAAGAACTTTAAGAATTATACTTTTAAAAGCTTGATAAATTCATTTTATTTGAAAAATAAAAGTGATAAAAAAGCATCCAATTAGCATAAATTAAAGGGGTTAGAATTGACAACAAAGTGCAACAAAAAACATGATCAACAAACGACTATTGATAAAAAATTTACTCGCTCATAATGATGAAAATAGTTTTTACGACAAAAAACGTCAGTTGAATTTACACACTAAAGAAGGTAAAGCTAAGTTCTTAAAACACATTTGCGCTTTGTCTAATTCCAATCCTGCCAATAATTCTTATATTGTTGTTGGGGTCGAAGACCAGGACAATGAAATTATAGGAGCTGATTTTTTTGACGATAGTCACATTCAAAATCTAATTAACGCTTATTTAGAAAATCCGCCTAAAATCCAGTACGAAAATGTTCCTTTCCCTAACTTACCCAAAGACAAAGTAATAGGTTTAGTAACCATCAAACCAAAGAATAAAATTTCCTCTTTCAAAAAAGGAATTTACACCATTCCTATCCATAGTGTTTTTGTAAGACGAGGTAGCAACACCACACCTGTTGAAGACAAAATAGAAAAAAATTACCCGAATACTGAAACCGTAATTGATCTTGAAAACAACTCCCGAAATAACATCAAATATACCCTAGACGGTGTTTTTGACTTTATGAATTTCAGGCACAAGGACATGGCGCCAAAATACAAGGTTTTCAAAGAATTATTCGTTATTTGCTGGGCGGGAATCCCTAAAACGGTTCGGGAAAAAACCTTCTTATCTCGTGTGGATATTGAGTTAATTAATGAACATATTAAATTATTTTACTCGGCTCAGGACGTTGTTACTATTTCTTATGACGAAGATACTTTTACCATCATCGAATATGTTCCGCTGGGTTTGAACGATAAAACGAGTTATTATCCATTGGAACAACAAACCATTTATTTTTTTGAAAATGGCTATTATAAAATTGAAAACAAAATGCTTTTTGAACCGCCTGTTTTCAATAAAAAAATGCTTTATCATATTTACAATAACAATGAAGCATTGATAAACAAACTCAAAAAAGGAATCCAATTGACTCCCAGAGAACTCAAAGATCTTGAAAATTTACCTTCTACTTTTATGATTTGTTACCTCAACGGGTTTGAAAATGCCAAGAAAAAATTGATTGATGCTAAAACCCACTTAAAAGCCTTTCCGTCCGTTTATTTATCTTTTAAAGAAGCCATGCGTGTTTTACGAAAAATGAAATACGACGTTCAATAAACCCATTTCTCTACTATTCTATTTTACATTACAAAACAAAAAAATCAGAAAGCTGTTGTTTTTTTCTTTCTCTTTTATCTATTTTTATTATATTAGAATTTTAAAAGCATACATCAAAAGAAAAATGAGAACATTAGTTATAGGAGATATTCATGGTGGTTTACGCGCCTTACATCAAATTATGGAAAGAGCTCAGGTTACCGAAAAAGACAAACTCATTTTTCTAGGCGATTATGTAGATGGCTGGAGCCAATCGCCACAAGTACTCGATTATTTGATTGCTTTAAACACCACAAATGATTGTGTTTTTATTAGAGGAAATCACGACGAATTATTATTGCATTGGTTAAAAGACAGCACCGATAATCTTTTATGGTACAATCATGGTGGCGAAGCAACAGTAATAGCTTACGAAAAAGTGAATAATGAAACCAAGCAGTCTCACATCGAATTTTTACAATCCCTACAAGATTATTATCTGGATGATGAACAGCGCTTGTTTATTCACGCTGGTTTTACAAACATGAATGGAGTTAATTACGAATATTTCCCAAAATTATTTTATTGGGACAGAACCTTGTGGGAAACAGCCTTGGCTCTGGATAAAAATATGCTTCCTGATGATTTATTGTACCCAAAAAGATTTACCTTGTATAATGAAATTTACATTGGTCATACTCCAGTTTCCCGAATTGGAGAAACCATTCCTGTAAAAAAAGCTTGCATCTGGAATATAGACACGGGAGCAGCTTTTAAAGGCCCGTTAACCATAATGGATATTGATAGTAAAGAATATTGGCAAAGTGAACCATTAAGCAACCTATATTTTGACGAAAAAGGGAGAAATTAAGTACATTTACGCAAAAAAAGTATCATGAAAAAAACATTCACATTAATTATCTTGATTACAACATGTTTCATAAACGCACAAGCTTTTAAAGGAAAAGGAGATACCAAATTTGATGTTACTGCCAACATCCAAGAACATGGATCTGGAATTCGTTTTTCTAACGATTTTGGTTTGGGAGAAAATATTTCTATTGGATTCTTAACCTCTTATTTATTATCTGTTAGCCAAGATGACCTAGGAAACAAGCCTGATTTTGGAGACAGAGTAGACATTAAGGCTCGATTTAATGCCAATTTAGGAAATGTTTTCAATGTTAGCGAAAAAGTAGATATTTACCCTGGACTAAATTTAGGTTTAAGAAACTTTGGCGCACATTTGGGAGCTCGTTATCTCTTTACGGAAGGTTTTGGAATAGTAAGCGAAATAGGTTTTCCAATTGCTAAATACAAGCCGGAAGCCACTGGTTTTGATCGTTTGAACAATCAATTTACATTTAATATTGGAGCTTCGTTTAATTTGTAAAAAGATTTTAGACCTAAAAAAAAAGGCAAATTGAGAAATCGATTTGCCTTTTTTTTTAGGTTGTCTTTACAAATCAAACTTTATTCCTTGTGCCAAAGGTAAACTACTACCGTAATTAATGGTATTAGTTTGTCTTCGCATATAGACTTTCCAAGCATCAGAACCCGATTCTCTACCGCCACCCGTTTCTTTTTCACCGCCAAAAGCACCTCCAATTTCGGCACCTGAAGTTCCAATATTCACATTAGCAATGCCGCAATCAGAACCTGTAACGGATAAAAATAATTCGGCTTCTCGCAAGTTGTTGGTCATAATTGCCGAAGACAATCCTTGGGCAACATTATTTTGAATAGCAATAGCATTTTCTACAGTTCCTGAATATTTTAGCAAATATAAAATAGGAGCAAAAGTTTCCTGTTGTACAATTTCGAAACTATTATCAGCTTCAACAATGGCTGGCTGAACATAACAACCACTTTCATATCCAGCTCCCGAAAGTACCGCTCCATCCACAAGAATTTTAGTTCCTTCGGAAATTCCTTTTTCTAAGGCTTTGCCGTATTTTTCGACAGCATCAATATCAATTAATGGCCCAACATGATTTTTTTCGTCCAATGGATTTCCAATGCGCAATTGTTGGTAAGCAGCAACTAGCGACTCTTTGATTTTATCATAAATACTTTCGTGAATAATCAAACGCCGCGTAGAAGTACAACGTTGTCCAGCGGTTCCAACAGCACCAAAAACAGCACCAATAATGGTCATTTTAATATCGGCGTCCGGAGTAACAATAATGGCATTGTTTCCACCTAATTCCAATAAAGATTTACCTAAACGAGCTGCCACAGTTTGCGCTACAATTTTTCCCATTCGGGTAGAACCTGTAGCGGAGATTAACGGAATTCGGGAATCTTTAGTCAATAGTTCTCCTAATTTATAATCGCCATTGATTAAGCAGGAAATTCCTTCTGGCAATTTATTTTCCTGTAAAACTTGTGCCAAAATATTTTGACAGGCAATTCCGCAAAGTGGTGTTTTCTCAGACGGTTTCCAAACACAAACATCTCCACAAACTAAAGCCAAAGCAGTGTTCCAAGCCCAAACGGCAACTGGGAAATTAAATGCCGAAATAATTCCAACCACACCTAAAGAATGATATTGCTCATACATTCTATGATTGGGTCTTTCAGAATGCATGGTCAAACCGTGCAATTGTCGGGAAAGTCCAACGGCAAAATCGCAGATGTCAATCATTTCCTGAACCTCGCCGTAACCTTCTTGCAAGGATTTCCCCATTTCGTAAGAAACTAATTTTCCTAAGGCTTCTTTATTTTTACGTAATTTTTCTCCAAACTGACGCACGATTTCTCCTCGCTGTGGTGCTGGAATTAATCGGAAAGATTGGAAAGCTTCGGTAGCGGCCTGCATTACTTTTTCGTAATCGGCTGCTGAAGTTTTTTTAACTTTTGCAATCAACTGACCATCTACTGGCGAATAACTTTCCAGAATTGCTCCTGAAGAAAAAGAGGACTTTCCTGTTGAAGTGCCTTCGTTTACCTCTCGGATTCCTAATTGCGTTAAAGCTTCTTTTATTCCAAATTGTATTGCGATTGTTGTCATGATAATGAGTGGGTTTGGTGTTTTAGCCCCGGTAGAAGCGGCATCCTTTTACTTTTTTCTTTAAAAAGTAAAAGATAGAGCGGATAACGGGAAATAGCTCCTGAAAAAATTATTTTTTAGCGGTAAATCTTGGATCGGTTGCCATAACGGTTCCGCATTTTTTGCAAGTTCGTAGTTCTTCAGAATTGTAAAAATGCTCAAAATGCGGCAAGAAATCTTTTTCGATATTGTTGAGTTCAAAAAACACTTCGTGCAACTTGTGATTGCAGCTATCGCAATACCATAACAATCCGTCTACAAAACCTTGGTTGGCTCTTTTTCGCTCAATTACCAAACCGATGGAACCTTCGGAACGAACAGGAGAATGCGGAATCGTAGCTGGATGAAGGTACATATCGCCAGGATTAAGTTCTAAAACATGACGCTCGCCCTCTTCCTGAATAATCACCTGAATCGAACCTTCTAACTGATAGAATAATTCTTCGGTTTCATTGTAATGAAAATCCTTTCGGGCATTTGGTCCCGCAACAATCATTACAATATAATCGCCAGAATCTACATACAAATTTTTGTTACCAACGGGTGGTTTTAGCAATTGACGGTTTTCGTCAATCCATTTGGTAAGATTAAAAGGTCTTGAAATTGCCATTTTGAGTTTTTTTTTAAGAAAAGCTAAGGTACGAAAAAAAGAATTTTGGTTTTATAAACAAAAAGACTAAACTAATCTAACCGCAAAGAACGCAATGAAAAATTATTCTTTATCTTTAAAAACGCAAAGAACGCAAAGCTTTGCGTTCCTTGCATAATCCTTTGTAATCTTTGCGGTTAAAATTTCAAACCGTTTGTTTATATCTATTTAGCTTCTTTAATCAGATAAATATATACAGGAAAGTGATCGCTAAAACCCACTTCGGTTGCCGAATGCCGTTTGGGATAACCTTTGTATTGTCCGGAATTTTGAATCAAATAGCTTTTATTAAAAATACCTGCTTTCCAATATTGATAAGTAGAAAAATCGCTTTTTATTAGTGATTCTGTGACCATAATTTGGTCGAAAATATCCCATGAATCTCTGTAAGCAATTGTTCCCAAACCTTTTTTGGCCATTTCTTCAAATGGATTATAGATGCCTAATTCAGGAACTTCTTTTTTTTGCCCTTTGGCACCAAGGATTTTTTTAATACTGTTATTAAAAGGGCCATCGTTCAAATCGCCCATTGTAATTACCTTAGCATTAGGATTTATTTTTTGTAAAGAGTCAATTATTTTCCGATTCAGCATTCCAGCTGCTTCCCTAAACGGACTGGATTTTTTCTCACTACCAGAACGTGACGGCCAGTGATTGACTATAATATGAATCTCTTCACCTTCCAGAAAACCAGTAATTAAGAGTTGGTCACGTGTAAAAACCCGATTGTCATAGCTATTTTGAACCACTTCATCGTCATCTTCTGAAGCGGAAATCAATTCCTGATGCTGAACTTCTTTTTTGTAGATGTAAAGCGGAATATTTGTATAAGAAGTAGGTGAAAAATATTTATTCTGAAACAACAGAGCCACATCAATACCTCTTTTATCTGGCGAATCAAAATGAATGATTCCATAATCCTGCAATGCCATTTGAGGCTGTCGCACTAAATCTTCCAGTACACCCCGATTCTCAATTTCGGAACCTGCAATAAACGTGGGCGAATTAGTGTTTGCTGGTTTACCTATTTCGGTTAAAACACGAGTTAGATTCTGCAGTTTTTGCTGGTATTTTTCAGCAGTCCAGCGTTGTGCACCTTGTGGAGTCCACTCATCATCATTAGTACTTGGGTCGTTTATGGTGTCAAAAAGATTTTCGAAATTATAAAAAGCTACTGTATGGATTCGGTAACTTTTTTGCTGTGAAAATCCAATTTGAACTAAAAACAAACAAACAATAGATAGAATCAATCTTAAAATACGCATAACCATCTCAATTTAAAGCACTTTAGTAAATTTAATCCATTTTAGATAACTATCAACAAATTATTTTGAATTTAGCTATCTTTGTTTGAATGCTTCGCAAAAGCATTTATTTTTTTTATTTACACAGGAAACCTTAATTATGCTTATTTCTCGATTGCAATTTTTAAAACAACTCTTTAGCGCATTTTCTTTCCTGATTTTAATTTTTCAATCTTTCAACAGTCAAGCCCAACACATGATTACACCAGCCGCTTTACAAAAAGGAGACACAGTTGCCATTGTAGCTACCGCCAGAAAATATACTGATAACAATCTAAAACCCGCTATAGATTTACTACATAGTTGGGGACTTGAAGTGGTTATTGGCAAAAGCATTGGACTTGACAACCATCAACTGGCCGGCACTGACGAACAAAGAGCTGCCGATTTTCAAACACAGCTCGATAATCCAAACATCAAAGCCATTTGGTGTGTAAAAGGCGGTTATGGAACGGTGAGAATCATTGATACATTGGATTTTACTAAATTCAAACAAAACCCAAAATGGATTGTGGGTTTTAGCGATATTACTGTTTTGCACAATCATTTGAATACTTTAGGTTATAAAACCATTCACGGGATTATGCCGGTTACTGCTCCAAGAGCAACACTTGAAGCCAAAGTAACATTAAAAAAAGCGTTGTTTAACGAAAATTTGAGTTACGAAATTCCTTCGGATCCAATGAATAGAATTGGCAAAGCCAAAGGCGAATTAGTCGGCGGAAACCTGTCAATTTTATATAGTTTGTTTGGCTCTCCCTCTGCAATTGATTGTCAAGATAAAATTTTATTCCTTGAAGATTTAGACGAATATTTATATCATATTGACCGTATGATGATGAACTTAAAACGCAATGGTTGCCTGGAAAGCATCAAAGGAATTGTGGTAGGTTCGATGACAAAAATGAAAGACAACGACATTCCCTGGGGGAAAAATGCGGTTCAGATTATAGAAGATGTAACTAAAAAATACAATATTCCTGTTATTTATAATTTTCCAGCAGGACACATTCAAGACAATAGAGCTTTAATTTTAGGAAGTACTGTGTCTATGGAAGTTACTCCAGTAAAAAGCATATTACTATTTGAGGACTAATCGATTGCAATGGTAATGAAAAAAATCAATAGCAATTTCAATAGAATTGCTGTATAATCACCGAACACTAAAACTCACTACTGAACACTATTTCTAATGGCAGAGCACAACGAATTAGGAAAACTTGGCGAAGAATTAGCTGTTGAATTTTTACAAAACAATGGCTATACGATTTTAGAGACCAATTGGACTTTTCAGAAAGCCGAAGTGGACATTATTGCTCAAATAGCAGATACACTGGCTATTGTAGAGGTAAAAACCCGTTCTTCAATTGAATTTGGTCTTCCTCAGGACTTTGTCAATTCGAAAAAAATCAAACTACTTACGAAAGCCATCGACAACTACGTAGTTGAAAAAAATCTGGATATTAATGTCCGATTTGATATTATTGCCATCCAAAAAGACCATAAATCTTTTGTAATTGAACATATTACAGACGCTTTTTATCACTTTTAACTATACTTTTTGATGTTATTTTTGTAACAAATTGTTTTTTTTATTATATTTGCTGAAATTTTTAACGATTTAACTAAGTAAATCTACAAAAAACTAAGTAAATATACCTATTTTATTATGAAAACTGTTTCATCAATTGTCGAGAATTACATCAAAACAAAACCATTTTTATTGAATGCTTTGTCTCTTGGAATTATCAATTTAACCTCTTTATCCCGAAACATCATGTCGGAATTAGAGAGTGAATTTGGAAAAGAAGTAAAACAAGGCGCTGTTGTAATGTCGTTAAAACGATTGACAGAAGAATTAGACTTTAGACTGAATCATAAGATCAATAAAGTCATTAAAAATATAGGTGAAATCACAGTTCGATCTGCTTTGACTGATTATACTTTTGCGGTTTCTGAAACGGTTTTAAACAAACAAGCCGAATTAATTTCAGACATCAATGCCTTTCCCGATGTTTTTTACACTTCTTCAAGAGGCGTAAATGAAATCAACATTGTGGTAAGTAATACGGTAAATAAATTAGTAGACAAGCATTTTTCTAGCGAAAAATTAATCCAGAAATTAGACAATCTGGCTTCTATAACGGTGAAATTACCAAAAGAAAACATTGTAGTTCCAGGCATTTACTACTTCATTTTTCAGCGTCTAGCCTGGGAAGGAATTATCATCAACGAAGTAATTTCAACTTCAAATGAATTTACTATTTTAGTAGGCGAAGACCAGGTAGATGTGGCTTTCAAAGTGATTAAAGATTTGAAAAACTAAAGACAGCAGTTATCAAAATCACAAAATAAACCAGGTTTTCGACCTTTTTCAAAACCATAAATCTGTTTTATTCGTAAATAACAAAAACTTAAAATTTTTGTATTATGAATAAAACAAATTTAATTAATCGACTTGCTTCATTGTTGCTATTAGGGACAATAGCTTTTACTGCATTTTCTTGTAATGATGACAATAATTCATCAGATATGGAAATGGGGCCAACTGCACCTGATGTTAATTTTACAGCAATAACAAATAATAATAGTATTGTAAAATACAATGCTAAAAATTTAACTACACCTACTGCAACAACTCCCATTAGTGGCTTGCCAAATGGAGAAAAAATTATAAGTATTGATTACAGACCAGCAACAGGACAGTTGTATGGATTAGGGACTTCTAGCCGTCTTTATTTTATAAATGAAGAATCTGGTTTGGCTACCGCCCTAGGAAGTGCTCCTTTTACACCAGCACTAAACGGAACAATTGCCAGCATAGACTTCAATCCAACCGTAGATAGAATTCGATTAGTTACTCCAACGGGACAAAATTTACGTTTGCATCCTGAGATAGGAACAGTTGTGGCCACTGATGGTTCAATAAATGGTGGCACAAATCCGAATATTGGAGCAGTCGCTTATACTAATAGTGTTGCAGGGACTTCTTCAACACAACTTTACGATATTGATTTTGCACAGGATAAATTATATCTTCAAAATCCACCAAACAACGGAACTTTAGAAGAAGTTGGATCTTTAGGTGTTGATTTTTCTGGAGTTGGAAATTTTGACATTACCCCTGATAACGGTTGCGCACTAGCGGTTACTTTCGACAATAATGCTTCTACATTATATAAAATTAATTTAACTACCGGAAAAGCTGATAATGTTGGTACTTTTGGATTAGCAGTGATTGGTATTGCTTTTAAAACTAATCCTGTAGCCTTCGCAGCATCTTCAGACAACAAATTATACCGATTCGATCCAACAAACCCAACAATGAATCCAGTAAATTTTGTTGGTCTTTTGAACGACGAAATGGTAGTTGGTTTGGATTTCAGACCTGCAAATGGTGCACTATTTGCTATCACTAACCAAAGCAGATTATTAACCGTAAACACTGCCAATGGACAAGTTTCTGCGGTTGGTAGCCCATTAACACCAGCAGTGTCAGGAACTTTTATTGGATTTGACTTTAATCCGATGGTGGACAGAATAAGACTGGTAACCAACACAGGTCAAAATTTAAGATTACACCCAGATCTAGGCACTGTAGCAGCAACAGATGTTAGCTTGAACCCTGGAACACCTGCTGTAAGTGGAGCTGCTTACACCAATAATTTCGCTACTACTGCAAGCACTAATTTATTTGTTATCGATCATACTACGAATATGCTTTACAATCAAACACCTCCAAACAATGGAGTTTTAGTTTCAGTTGGTGCCTTAGGAATTGATGTTGAATCAGATAATGACTTTGACATTGGAGGTAGTTCTAACAAAGCTTACGGATTATTTAAAGTAGCAGGAACAACGGCCGTATATTCTGTGAATTTGACAACCGGTGCAGCTACAAAAATTAAAGATTTTAATATCACAGCAACTGCAATGGCGGTTGGTTTAGGATTCTAAAAATATAAAATTTCATTTTGTTTTAACTAAAAACCCAGTCAGGATTTCGAAAATCTTGACTGGGTTTTTTAATGATATTTAGCAAATCGATTCATTACGATGTCGTGACTAATAAATTCATCTTTTTCTGCTTGTTTTAAACCGATTTTAATTTCCGCTTTCTCTTCAGCGCTCAAATCATCAAACCAATCCTTTTTGCTGGCTTTTAAAACCATTTCAAGTTTTTCCAATAAACTTTCGTCAATAGTTGTCAACTCTTGAATGAAATTATATTTTCTGGTGGCTAAATTCATAACTTAAAATTTTAGTTTAACAAAGTTATCTTTTTTGATAGTGGTAAAAAAATAAATCGTCAAATTTAACTAAGTGTTTCATTTTCAAAATAATATACTAAAAACTAATTACGATTACTTCCCGAAATATTTCCATCAATTCTAAAGCTCTGAAGGTTGATCTTAGGTTTTCAAAAGTCAATAACAAACGTAAGCCGTTAGCGGTTTGTTATTCTTTTGCATTACAAATTACTTTAGAAAAAACAGTTAAAAACTAGTTTACAGATTCATTAAACCCATACTTTAAAAAAAGCTATTTTTAATAAGTTTTTACACATGAAAAATAATTAAATATACCCACTTTTAGTGATTGTTTAATACATTTTCATTCGTTAAATTTATCTTAAATTTTAAAACAAAATAATCATGAAAAAAATTTACTTACTTTTTAGTGTATGTGTATTATTATTCTCTTGTAGTGATGATGATAACAATGACAATGTAGACAGACAAAAAATAATTGGAAAATACTATTTATTTTCTACAGATGATGTTGAAGTTGATGATTGTGGAAAAGAAACCTATGTTGATATAAAATCAGACGGTACATTAGTATCTGAATATTTTGAGACAGATGGCGATGAATGTATTTCTTTTGACGGAGAAACAACATATACTTACACTATCAAAAACGGGAAAATCACTATTGATAACGAAGAGACTGATGATGTTGAAGTTATCTCCTATAAGTTCGTAGGTGACGATTTAGAATTGACGTACGAAGAAGATGACAAAGTTTTTGTAGACTATTATGTAAAAGCCGAATAATCTAAAACAATTTTTCAAAAAAACGATAATCTTCCAGCTTTTTTCAAGACTGGAAGATTATTTTTTTCAGACAGTACCCTTTATAATAAAATGTTTCTTAATTCAAATTCTTAAACCTCTTTCCCACCCAATAGCTCCATCAACTCCAATGCTCTCCTTGTCGATTTTACGTTATCAAAAGTCAGCAACAAACGTAAACCGTTAGCAGTTTGTTTTTCTTTCATTTTACAAATTGAGGAATGCTTTTGAACAAACTGTAATACTTTATGAAAACGATTCGACTGGTAAAAATCAGATTGTTGATCGGAAACAAAATAGCCAATCATCTTTCCTTGTTTCATGACTAATTTTTCGATTCCCACTCGGGTGGCTACCCATTTTATGCGGATACTGTTCATTAAAGCATTCGCTCGCGGAGGCAAAGGACCAAAACGGTCAATCAGTTTATTTTGAAAAACAACCAATTCTTCTTCGTTTTTAATAGCGCTCAGTTCGTTATACAAATTCAAACGTTCCGAAATATTGTTAATGTATTCATCTGAGAATAACAATTCAAAATCAGTGTCAATTTGTAAATCTTTTACGTATTCCTTGGTTTCAATATCGTTTTCTACTGGATACAAATCTTTGAATTCGTTTTCTTTCAATTCATCGATGGCTTCATTCATGATTTTTTGATACGTATCGAAACCTATTTCATTGATAAAACCAGATTGCTCTCCACCCAATAAATCTCCGGCACCACGAATCTCCAAATCTTTCATCGCAATATTAAATCCGCTACCGAGTTCGCTAAATTGTTCCAAAGCCTGAATACGTTTTCTGGCTTCTTCGGTCATTGCCGAATAAGGCGGACAAATAAAATAACAAAACGCTTTTTTATTGCTTCGACCTACACGACCACGCATTTGATGCAAATCAGAAAGTCCAAAATTATTGGCATTATTAATGAAAATCGTGTTCGCATTCGGCACATCCAATCCACTTTCGATAATGGTTGTAGCTACCAGAACATCAAATTCTCCGTTCATGAAAGCCAACATCAGTTCTTCGAGTTTCTTGCCATCCATTTGTCCGTGACCAATTCCAACTCTGGCATTTGGAACCAAACGCTGAATCATTCCAGCCACTTCCTTAATATTTTCGATTCGGTTATTGATAAAATAAACCTGTCCGTTTCGCTGAATTTCATACGAAATGGCATCACGAATAATTTCTTCACTAAAACCGACTACATTGGTTTCAATAGGATATCTGTTGGGCGGAGGCGTTGTAATTACCGATAAATCACGCGCTGCCATTAACGAAAACTGCAAGGTTCTCGGAATTGGCGTTGCCGTCAAAGTCAAGGTATCCACATTGGCAGCAATAGTTTTGAGTTTGTCTTTTACGTTTACTCCAAACTTTTGCTCTTCATCCACAATCAGCAAACCTAAATCTTTAAAAACCACATTTTTGTTCACCAATTGATGCGTTCCAATCACAATATCTAATTTCCCTTCGGCTAATTGCTTTAAGGTTTCAGCCTTTTGTTTGGCGGTTCTAAAACGATTCAAATAGCCAATTGTAACCGGCATATCCTTTAATCGTTCCGAAAAAGTTCTAAAATGTTGGTACGCTAAAATGGTTGTGGGAACCAAAACCGCTACTTGCTTGCTATTGTCCACCGCTTTAAAAGCCGCACGAATAGCGACTTCGGTTTTTCCAAAACCTACATCTCCGCACACCAAACGATCCATTGGGCGATCGCTTTCCATATCGGCTTTTACTTCCTGAGTTGATTTGGTTTGGTCTGGCGTGTCTTCATAGATAAATGAACTTTCTAATTCGTTTTGCAAATAACTATCGGGTGCAAATTGGAAGCCTTTATCCAATCGCCTTTTGGCATACAATTGAATCAAATTGAAGGCAATATGTTTGACTCTGGCCTTGGTTTTTTGTTTTAAAACTTTCCAGGCATTCGAGCCTAATTTGTATATTTTTGGGGGTGTTCCGTCTTTTCCGTTGTATTTCGAAATTTTGTGTAGCGAATGAATACTCACATACACAATATCATTATCGGCATAAACGAGCTTAATCGTTTCCTGCGTTTTCCCTTCGACCTGGATTTTTTGCAATCCGCCAAATTTTCCAATTCCGTGGTCAATATGCGTCACATAATCGCCCACCGAAAGTGTGGTTAATTCTTTAAGCGTAATATTTTGTTTTTTCGAATAGCCGTTTTTGATGCTGAATTTATGATAACGCTCAAAAATTTGATGATCGGTATAGCATGAAATTTGGTTTTCTTCGTCAATAAAACCCTGATACATCGGCAAAACTATGGTGTTGTATTGCTTGCGAATATTCTCAGAATTTGCCTCGTCAAGCGTTTCGAAAATATCATGAAAACGTTTTGCCTGCGCATCATTTGAACAGAATAAATAATTTTTATAACCGTTAAAATGATTCTCGCTCAAATTATTCAACAACAAATCAAACTGCTTGTTGAACGATGGCTGCGGCTGAATGTGAAATTCGAATTTCTTAGTGGTTCTAAAAATGGCTTTTGAAGCAAATTCTACAACCGAAAAATCCAGCGCCCGTTTTACAAATGCTTTTTGATCCAGGAATAATTGCTCCGGAGTAGCGTGTTTGATATCCTTAGATAATTTCTCGAAAGCTTCTTCGGCTCTCGCAAATTGTCGGTCTAATTGCGATAACAAATCTTCAGTATCCTGAATAAAAATAACCGTTTGTTCCGAAATATAATCCAGGAAACTTTCTCTATTTTCCTGAAAAATCTTGTTTTCTACATTGGGAATAATCGTGATTTTCTTTTGTTGTGCCAATGACAATTGCGTTGCCACATCAAAAGTTCGGATACTTTCGACCTCATCACCAAAAAATTCAATTCGGTACGGATTATCATTCGAAAAAGAAAATACATCGACAATTCCTCCACGAACCGAAAACTCTCCAGGCTCGGTAATAAAATCGACTCTTTTAAATTCATATTCGAATAAAACTTCATTGATAAAATCAATCGAAATTTTATCGCCAACGCTTACTTTTAAGGTGTTTTTATCTAAATCGCGACGTGTCACTACTTTTTCAAACAAGGCTTCGGGATAACTAACAATTACAGCCGGTTTTTTACGGGAATTAATGCGGTTTAATACTTCGGCACGAAGCAAAACATTGGCATTATCAACCTCCTCAATCTGATACGGACGACGAAACGAACCCGGATAAAACAACACATCCTGCTCACCTATCATTTGTTCCAAATCATTCAAATAATACGCTGCTTCTTCTTTATTATTTAAAACAACTAAAAAAGGAAGTTCTGATTTTTTAAACGCCGAACGAATAACAAAAGAAACTGCCGAACCCAGCAAACCGCTAAAATGCAGTTTTGCTGTATTCTTTTCCTGTAACGAAGCAACAATTTGTTGTGTTTTAGGCGAAGTTTCGTAGAGGGTATATAAGGCAGATTTACTCAACTCTTGGGGTGTTTGGGTTAATTATTGCTCTTGTACTTGCTGGAATAACGGATGGATTGGGCATCATTGAATTAGGGATGGCACGTGCTGAATCCAATAACATTCTTCTCATTTCGTCTTCACCTTCCTCCACTGGAATTTTACTTTTCTCGGTAATAATATCCATTTGACGTTGCAAAGTGGCTAATTCTTTGTTGATTTCGCCCACTAATTGCACCACTTTTTTATCTGGAATATCGTCTAAATGAATAAACATATCGAGCAAACGAACCTTGGTTATCAAAACCGATATACGGCTTTTTATTTGTGGTTTATTGAATAATTCCGGAAGATTATTGTTCAAAGCCATAGCTTTCTTAGAAATGGCTGTCGATTTTTGCTGGTAAGCACTTATTGTTTTCTTAGGTTTTTGTGCTAATTCCTGAATAAACAAACGCAATTCGTTCCAGGTTTTTACGCCTTCTTCGGTAGCTTCATTAATAGGTTCATCGTAAAAATCCCAGCCTTTTTTTATGTTCTCAAAAATGATTTTCTTCTTTTGAGCATCTTTGGCATTTTCGGCAATTCTTTTTTGATTGTCTTCTCCCTTACAAGAAATCATTAAGACAAGCAAACAAAGAAAGTAGGATAGTTTATATTTCATCGGTATTTTCATTAAACCGCAAAGTTACAAAGTAAATTGATATTGAAGTGATTTAAACTTTTTCCAATTGGCTACAAAATGGTCTTTTTGACCCATATTTCATCTGTTTTTTTATTCCGTAGCGCTGCTATGCAATGCAAAAAAGCTGAAATCTGGAGTAACAGAGTTTATCACTTACATAGGTGGTGATGGCTACACTGCGCCTATAGTGTTAAAAAGTGATGGTACAACTCAAAATTATTTATATTTACAACGGGATTACCAAGGCAGTATTGTTGCCATTAGCGATGCTTCTGGACAAGTACTGGAAAAACGATTGTTTGATGCTTGGGGAAATGTATTGGCACAAGATGGAGCAGGTAATACATTGAGTGGTCTTACTATACTGGATAGAGGCTACACAGGTCACGAGCATTTGCAAAGCGTGGGACTCATACACATGAATGGACGTTTGTATGATGCTAAGTTGCATCGTTTTTTACAGCCTGATAATCATGTGCAAGAACCTGATAACACTCAGAGTTTTAACAGATATGCATATTGTGTCAACAATCCCTTTAAATATACGGATAAAGACGGAGAATTCTTTATTGCAGCGATAATTGTTGGTGCGGTAATAGGAGGATACATTGGAGGCTCTAAAGCTAATAAAAACTGGAATCCAACCAAATGGGATTGGTCTAGTGGAAAAACATGGGCAGGTATAGGAACAGGTGCACTCATAGGAGCCATAGGTGGCGAAGTGGTAGGTGCAGGTTTAGCTGGTGGCCAAGCTTTTGGATTGTTTACCGTTACTTTAAAAACAGGTATAGCTATTCCAAGTGTGGGGGTATTTGGAATTAGTAAAGCTGGAGATTACTTTGGAACTGAATTTACAAATCCATATGGACAAACATTTAATCAAAATATTGGTACTGTACCAGTTGTAAAACCTAAAAGTGATAGTAATGGTGGTGGGAAAGGTAAAGGAGGTAATTTTTTAGATAATTTGGTACAAAACACATATGGTCCAGTCAGTAATAATGTCCATAATTTTTATGGAGTACCTGTTAAAATTATACCTGAGTTTTTTGGAGGAGGGTCATATTTTGCAGGGTCAATTAATGTGCCTCGCTCTATATGGGAAGGCTATAAAAATGAAGGATTAAATTCATGGTCAGGGCGATTTTTAATGCACGAATACGGACATTTTCTCCAAGAAAAGTATAATCCTATATGGTATAATGTATATGCTGCTCCTTCAAGTTTCTTTAATGCCATATTCAATAATCAAACTGAGCATGCAAAACATTGGGCAGAGATACAAGCAAGTACATATGCTTACTATTATTTTGGATTTCCGAAAGGTTTCGACAAAGAAAACGAAGTGAATTCAAATTACCTTAGTTTAACAATAAGAAATTCTATATTTAGACAATATCTCAAAAATTAAATTATGACTAACAATAGATTAAGTATATTTCTTGCTTTTTTGGCTTTCTTTATATTAGTAAGTTGTATGGATAGATTGGATAAGAGAAATTTAATTATATATAATAATTCTAATAAGACGATTTATACCGTTATTTCATCAAATGATAGTGTGAATTTTTTAGGAAACTATGATGATTTTGAATATAAAGAAAATTATATATATACAAAAGAAGGAAGGATTAAAGCATTTGTGTTTTTAGACATAGCCCCAAATGTTAAAACACCTAGTAATGATAAACCTAATAATTGGGATTTATACTTTGAATCCAGTAGTGACAAGAAAATAAGATTATTTTTTATTTATAAACATAGTGTGGATAAATACGGTTGGAAGGAAATATTTAAGAATAATATCTATGATAAAAAGTATTATTTAACCATCGATGATTTAAATAGAATGAACTGGCAGATTGAGTTCAAAGAGGATTAGAAAAGTAGATTACTCAGATTTATATCATGTCGACAAACGTTAGTTGCAGCTTATTTTATCTGCGCCTATAAAAATGAGCTTATACAGTAAAAGAGTTGTAGCCTTAAAACAGCTACAACTTTTTTGTTTAATTTATCAGAAGATTATTATTTTAGTTCTGCCAGAAATTATGCAAGTTTGGATAATGAACTAGAAGTAATAGTATTAAACTTGTTTTGACAATCTTTTCGGGCACAGGTAAATACCTGCGCTAACGATTGTAGTATGGTAAAACTGCGCGATCGGGGAAAAGATAAAACTTGGATGGAAAGATTTAGTTGCAGGATTACAAGTAGTTGCAGGAACAATTATGTTGTTTATTCCTGGAACGCAGATAATAGGGGGTGCTTTATTGCTTAATGGGTTGAGTTATTTTAAATCAACTTACGATCAATACAAAGTAACAGGAGATTGGGGAACCGCTTCAAAGAACTCATCGATAATGTTTGGTTATAAGATTGACACTGATTGGGGTTATGATAATGATAAGAAAAACGGTGTTAATCAAAATGAGCCTGTGATTAAACCTAAAAGTGATACTAGTGGTGGAGGGAAAGATAAAGAAGGTAATACAAGTACTATCTTAGATATAGGGGGTGGTATATTTGGAGCTTTAGAAACTACTGCAACACCAGGTAATCAATGGCTCGGTAAGAATGGTAAGTATTATAATAACTCTTGGGGAGGAAATCAATATACAGGTAGCCGTGCAGGAGCTTATGTAGCAGCAAGTAATTACAAATGGGCTGGAGGAGCAGCATTAGGAGCGGGTGTTTTACTTAGCGGTATAGACACATACAATGCCTATCAATTAGATGGAAAACGTTTTGGTTATAATGCACAACGTGCAGCTGTAAGTGCCACAGGAGGTATAATTGGTGGATGGGCTGGTGCAGAAGCTGGAGCATATAGTTTCGGTATAATTGGGGGAATGATAGGAGGTCCACCTGGTGCGGCAGTAGGAGCAATTGCAGGAGGATTTATAGGTGGTTTTGGTGGAGGTTACTTTGGAGGATTCATAGGTGGAAGATCGGTTAATTTTTATCACAACAGATAGTTATGAAAATAATAGAATTTTATTTAAACATAGTTCATTTTTGTTATTATAAAGCACATTACAAATTGCATTTACTGACCAATAAAGTAAATCCTTTTCGTTTATTAGCCGAAATTCCTGTTGTAAAAAAAAGGCTTGAAAAAAAGGGTGTAAAAAATATTCAAAAAGAAATAGACACTGCTTTCGGAAACAAAAAGAATGGTTTGAGTATAACTGTTGCAGGTGGTTTTTTATTTGTATTATTATTTTTCTTTTTCTTTGGCGTTTTCAGTTTAATTTATAAGTCTTTCACAGCGGAATATTTGAAAACGAGTCATTTTGTAGTTTTTGGGGTTTTATCGACAGTGGTATGCTATGCGTTTGTTTTTAAAAAAGATAAATACATAAAGTATTTCGATAAGTTTGAAAAATGGAATAAAGGGGAAAAAAGAAAATATAATTTTAGCGCATTGTGTATTACGGTTATTATTATTGCTATTTGGATTTTAAGTTTTTAAAAAAATGGCTCATCTTGTAAAGTGTTGATCAAATTTAAATTAAGTGATATTGACTATAATTACTTAAAAACGTTTCAATGATACCTGTTAGTTATTAAATCAATTTTACTTTTATTTAATAGACTTAATGAATAATAAAATTTTTATTTTATTACTATTTTACACTACACCCCGATCGCTCGAACTTGTCGCATGTAGGCAAACGTTAGCGCAGGCATTTACCTGTGCCCACAAAGAGGAGCAAAAACAGCAAAAAAGTTGTAGCCTAAAAAGCTATAACTTTTTTGTTTAATTTATCAGAAGATTATCATTTTAGTTCTGCCAGAAATTATGCAAGTTTGGATAATGAACTAGAAGTAATAGTATTAAACTTGTTTTGACAATCTTTTCGGGCACAGGCAAATGCCTGCGCTAACGATTGTGTGGTAAAACTGCGCGATCGGGGTTTTTCGTTTCAATCTTTTGTTTTTTAAAGAAAAAAACAAAAGGATTTTCACTTCAACCACTAACGCAAAAACTTACTTCACCTCAAAAACATTATTATCCAATTTCACATCAGCCATTAAGCCACTTGGGTCAATGGTTACTTTTTTAATTGTGCTTTTAGGTTTCCCGATACTGAATTCATATTTCGGATTTGCCCAAGCCCAATCAGTTAAAACCGTTCTTTTAATTTCAGTCCCGACGCTTCGGGATGGATTTTCTTTTTCAAAAAATAGCATTCGTAACGGAATATAGAAACTTTCTACTGTTCCATCTAGATATTCCACTTGTAAATCAATAGGCATCGGCATTCTACCGATTCTTTCTAAACTGACTATCGTATTTTGGCCATTTTCTTTAACCGCGGTAATTCCATAATCGATGGTATTAGTGGTTTCAGTCCAATCGGTCAAATACCAATCCAATTCAGCTCCCGAAACACGTTCGGCAGTTCGTTTGATGTCATTTGGCGTAGGATGCTTGAATTTAAATTCCTGATAATACCTTTTAATCGTCTTAGCTAAATTATCCTCCCCAATTAAATAGCCCAACTGCGACAAGAAAATACTGCCTTTAATGTAGGATGAAATACTATACGGTCTGTTTTCATCATAACGGTCAGCATGCGTGGTTTGCGGCTGCTCTTTGCCAGAATTCACTAAATTGAGATAAGCCACATAGTTTTGTTTAAACGGATTTTCTACTTTTTTAACCGCCATTTCATTGGTCACTACATTCTCTACATAGGTCGTGAAACCTTCGTCCATCCAGGCGTGTTTTGACTCATTAGAAGCTAAAATATGCTGAAACCAGGAATGTCCCAATTCATGCGTGGCAGTGCCAAAAATTCCCTGAAGCGTTCCGTTTCCTAAAATCAAAGTACACATGGCATATTCCATTCCGCCATCGCCACCCTGAATAAAAGAATATTGTTTGTACGGATAATTGCCAATTTTCTGATTAAACAAATCCATTGCTTTAACCATTAAAGGTTGTAAATTTTTCCAGTTCTCTATTATTTTTGGATTGTTCTTGTATAGAAAATGCAAGTCTATATCATTCGGCCCTTTGACTACATCATGTACATAATCAGGATCGGCAGCCCAGGTAAAATCGTGAACCATGGGTGCAACAAAATGCCAAGTTAGATTTTTAGTTTTCTTTGGGTATTTTACCTCAACTCCTTTTTCCTGATAACCATGACCTATAGTATTAGGATTTTGTAAATAGCCGGAACCTCCTAGAACGTACTCTTTATCAATGGTGATTTTTACATCAAAATTGCCCCAAACTCCGTGAAATTCTCTGGCGATATAGGGATCAGCATGCCAACCTTCGAAATCAAATTCGGCTATTTTTGGATACCATTGCGCCATAGACAATGCCACTCCTTCTGAATTATTTCTTCCCGAACGACGAATTTGAACCGGAACTTGTCCGTCAAAATTCAATGTAAAAGTAGTTTTAGAATGGGGCAGAATTGGCTTTGCCAAAATAACTTCTAAAATAGTCCCAATGGTTTTAGTTGTAGCGGCAACACCGTCTTGTTTAAAATTGCTAATTTTTAAATATCCTATTTCGTCAGGTTTCAAATTCTCAATACGGTTTTCTCTTAGCTCTACGCCATTAACTTTCGTTTTTTTCACCATTCTAGCATCGGCATCACTAACATTTTGTGCTCTAACGGACATTTCACTTCCCGGTTGAAAAGCATTGTTGTACAAATGATAATACACTTTCTTCAAAGTATCCGAAGAATTATTGGTATAAATCAATTCTTGTGTTCCTTTGTATTGAAAGTTTTTCACATCCATGAATACTTCCATTTTATAATCAACTTCTTGTTGCCAATAAGAAGCATCCTGAGCGATTACAGGAAAGACATTGGATAAAATTAACGTCAGTAAGAAGATTTTTTTCATTGCTATATAATAAAAAATGGAAGAACATTTGTCCTTCCATTAGATTAATGCCTTTCTAAATTATTTTTTAGCCATTTTATTAGCCATTAAAATAGCATTGTATGCGTTTACCATTTTTCCTGTTTTGGACAATTCATTAAAAGGGCGTACATCATTCAATTTACCACCCACAACTACATCTTTATCAATTACTACCCCAGATTCCATCAAGATATGTTTGACTTGCGAGGCAGATAATTTTGGGTAATAAGAGCGAATTAATGCCGCAACTCCAGCTACATTTGGCGCAGCCATCGATGTTCCTTGCAAAAATTTATAGGTGTTTTCAGGAGTCGAAGCATAGATTTTTACACCTGGAGCAAAAACATCTACATTGATTTTTCCAATATTAGAAAAACGTGCCACAATATTTTCTCCGTATTCAAAATTCAAAGCTCCAACAGTGATTAAATTATCTGAAATCTCTGTTTTTCTGTCTTCAGAATCATTAGGAAAATTATCATAAAAATCAATATTCTTCGCGTCATTTCCTGCGGCATGAATAATCAAAACATCTTTTTTAGCAGCGTATTTAATAGCGTCAAAAACCCAATTTTTATGTGGCGAAAAAGCTTTTCCAAAACTTCCATTGATCACTTTTGCTCCATTATCAACGGCATAACGAATGGCTAAAGCAATATCTTTGTCATATTCATCTCCATCTGGAACGGCGCGAACCGTAAGGATTTCTACATTATTTGCAATTCCGTCTCCACCAATAGTATTGTTTCTTACTTGAGCAACAATTCCAGCTACGTGAGTTCCATGAAGCGCTTCTTTTTTATCTGGCCCTATAACGTTGTTATTACCATAAACAACATCCGTTATATCATTTGGATTATCTCCAAGTACTTTTCTGTAATCTACAGCTAAATTTTCTTGTTTTAAGAGTTCGTCTTTCGTTTCTATTTGAGTTTGAATTTCTTTTTTCAAATCAGCAATAGGCATACCATAAGAAAGCATTCTTTGCATAACATTTTTGCTTTTTTGAATCAAAGTGTCTTTAGATTCAATCGCTTCTAAATCATTGGCTGTATAAATTTCTTTACCTAATTGTTTCTGAAGACTCTCATCTGCATTCGTCAATTGAGTAATCAGAGTGGCATAATAATTCTTTTCGGTCTGTGCATCGGCTATTTTTTTATCGTAGAGTTTTTTTGCTTCTTGATATGTAGCTCCATCCACTAAAGTTTTGTCTTTAATGATTCTTTCGTATTCTAAATGCTCTTTGGTAATATCACCCAGAAAATTCCATCCGTGAATATCGTCAATAAAACCGTTTTTGTCATCGTCAATTCCGTTTCCGGGAATTTCTTTAGGATTAGTCCAAACCACCGATTTTAAATCTTCGTGTTCAATATCTACTCCCGAATCTACAATTCCAACAATTACTTTTTCTGACTTTCGATTTTTCAATAATTCGGCATAAGCCCTATCCACGCTCATTCCTGGAACCGTATCTTTTATAATATCATAATGACTCCAACGCTTTAACTGCGTTTCAGTTAAAGGCTGCTTTTTGGTAACATTTACTGGAGCCGTTATTTGGGTTATGGATTTATAATTTGGTAATTTTTGTGCTCCACATCCTGCTAAAACTAGAGCAGATAATAAAGAAAGACAGATCGGTTTTATCGTATTCATGTATATTAATTATTTAGTGCGTTTCAAATATAGATTAAAAATAATTTTTCTTTTCGAAAAAAAATAAGGATTAACACTAGATTAAGATATCCCGACAAGAAAAAACTTCATTCAGGCGCACTCCTTTTTCGGTATGCTTCACGGTAATTATTGGGTTATGTGCATCGTGTTCCAGAAACAAATAGTAATTATTATCGGCCGCTGCGTTTAAAAATTTTGCTTTTTCATCCATGGTTAATAACGGTCTGGTATCATAACCCATGACATACGGAAGAGGAATATGCCCAGCTGTTGGCAACAAATCAGCACAAAAAACGATGGTTTTTCCTTTGTATTGAATGTGCGGAATCATCTGTTTTTCGGTATGTCCATCGACAAAGAAAATTCCAAAATCCAATTCTGATTTTTCCAGAAAATCGCCTTCATTTCTTTTGATGAAATGCAACTGACCGCTTTCTTGCATGGGCAAAATATTTTCGGACAGGAAAGAAGCTTTTTCACGAGAATTGGGTTCGGTAGCCCATTGCCAATGATTTTCATTCGACCAAAATTTAGCATTTTTAAAAGCAGGTTCGTAGCCTGTTTTATTATCGTTCCATTGAATACAACCTCCGCAATGATCAAAATGCAAATGGGTCAAAAACACATCAGTAATATCATCGCGATGAAAACCAAATTGTGCCAAGGATTGATCCATGGAGTGACTTCCCCAAAGTGAATAATAGCCAAAAAATTTCTCCGATTGTTTATTTCCCATTCCAGTGTCAATCAAAATCAACCGATTGCAGTCTTCTATTAACAAACAACGAGCAGCAATATCAATTAAATTATTAGTATCGGCTGGATTGGTTTTGTTCCAAATTGTTTTGGGAACTACACCAAACATAGCGCCTCCATCCAATTTAAAATTTCCTGTTTCTATGGGGTAAAGTTTCATTAGAGTACAAAATAAAAGATTCAACAATAAAACTACTAAATAATTGTAGTTCTATTGTTGAATCAGTACCTTTTTATTCCGAAAATTTTTATTGCTTTAATTCGGCAAACAATTTTTCTAATTGTGGATTAGCCGCTATTTGAAATTTTTGATTTTTAATCATTTTTTCAATATAATCAATTCGGTTTTCTGTAATCGGATGTGAGCTTAAAAACTCTGGAATCGAAACGGAATGCTGTTTTTGTAATCGTTTGAACAAATTAGACATTCCTTCGGGATTTACCTTATTTGCTGCTAATATTTTAAAACCATCTGAATCAGCTTGATGCTCAAATTCTCTAGAAAACGAAAGCGACTGCAAACTGTTTACATTATCTCCAATAACCGCCATTACTCCATTGGCATCACCTAAAATAAGTGAAACAAATAAATATCCGGATACACTTCGACAGAGCATTTTCATTGAATGTCTATTATTGACATGTGATGCTTCGTGACCAAGCAAACCTACAAGCTCATCGTAATTTTTCATTTCTTTAAGAATTCCTGTAAAAACAACAATGTTGCCATCAGGTAATGCAAAGGCATTTACTTCATCTGATTTTACAACTGTGAATTTTAATTCCTTTGTGTTTTTTAAATCTAATTTTTGAGCAAAATCATTTAATATTTTAGTTTTAGACGAATCTACAGTTACAAAATATTCGTTGCTAATCCAAGCTGAATTTCCTAGTTGGTTGTCATATTCAGTTGGGATTAATGCAACTGATTTTTCGCCTACCCAAGGAATTACATACCAGTAGCAAAGTCCAATGATTCCCATGATTAGTACTGCAATCACTAAGTGCAAAGCAGTACCTAAATCAATAAGTTTTTGGTACACACTTATTTGTCCTTCTTGTTTTCTAAAATCCTGAATGGCTTGGATAAAATTAGCATCTTCTATTTTAATATGCTGAATTAATTCAACTCCATACTCTAAGTGTATTCCAGATGGTCTCTTGCTAAAAGTAACTTTCTTAATTACCCAATTGTGATTCACTCCATCATTCGATTGAAAACAAAAAACACCTTTTGATTCCACTAACACTAAATCAATTTGTTGCGGAACAGAGGTGTTTCCATCGTAGAAAAAAGCTATTGTGTTTTTTTTCATAAAATTACATTACAGCATCTAAATCTAAGAAATCGCTTAAATCCTCACCTGTAGCGTCTTTATAATTTTCTTCGGTTTGGGTCAATGTGTTCAAATCAAAATTGCCATCTAGGGCTACATGATTAAAAATAAACTTCATAGTGCGCGTTGCTACCCAAGCATAACCTAAGCCAAGAGTAAAAATTAAAATAAAAAGATTAACCATCACTAAACCAAAAAAATCACCTCCTGATGCTGTTGAAGTAAAATTAATTTTTTCATTGTTTTTCTTTAAATTCAAATTGTTTACATAATATTCAAACAAATCTTTCTGCCACCAAAAACTATAGATTCCTAAAGTAATAATGGTTAAAAAATAGCCTTTTAGATTAAGCATAAAATATTCACCTCCATCACCATCATAATGAAATTCAGCATCACCAAAACGGACATTTCCTAATAGATATTTACGCATATTAATTGCCATCCAAGCACCATAAATTCCAAGTGTAATTATGGTAAAAAATATCCATTTGAAAAACAACATTATAAACTCTTTTCTATCTCCCCTGTATCCAAAACGAATTCCTCTCCAAGAAGTACGAGACATTCTGTAACGGTAAGAACCGTGAATGGCAATTGGTGACAAAATAATTAATATACCATAAAATAATAGAGGACCAAGTAAAGGATTATTAAACAAATCAACTAATATATAAGCAATTACACCAATTAAAACAAAAAATCCAATTACCTTAACAAACCCCTTAAACATCTCTTTTCCAGTTCCATGAAATGCAAAAGAATCTCCATTTAAAGAAGTAGCACTATACATAAACTGAAGTTGTTTAGCCTTTGCCCAGGGATAATAAATCCCAAGTGTAATAATGGTGAGTAGCCAGTTGACGATGATGATTCCAAAAAAATCACTGCCTTTTCCGTTGAATTCAAGTTGGTAATTTTGATTCATTTCTAGGTGGTTTTCCATAATTTAAAATTTTTTTTAGGTTAAAAAATGCGCATAAAAATATACTATTTTTTTTACTAAATGAAATAAAATAAATAATTTCTATTTACAGATTGGTTATAAAAATGTTATCTATTGTACATTACCGTTTTTATGCCTTATCTTTGCAGTTAATTTAGACAAAATCAACACACAATGATAAAGGTTTCTGATACTGCCAAAAAGAAAATCATCGACTTGATGAAAGATGATGGTTTTGATGCCGCCACAGATTATGTAAGAGTAGGTGTTAAAAGCGGCGGATGTTCGGGCTTATCCTACGATTTAAAATTCGACAAAAACAAAGGAGAAGACGACAAAATATTTGTAGACAACGATATAACTATTGCTGTAGAAAAAAAATCTTTCTTATATCTAGCCGGAACTATTCTTGAATTCTCAGGTGGATTAAACGGAAAAGGTTTTGTTTTTAATAATCCAAATGCAACGAGAACTTGTGGTTGTGGAGAATCATTCTCTCTATAGTCATAAAGCCAAATGTCATAAAGTCGAAAGACTTAGCATGACTTTAAAACTTTAGACTTTAAAACTTTAAGACAAAAAAAATGAGTAAATATACAGAAGACGATTTAAAAATCGAACTCGAAACGAAAGAGTACGAGTACGGATTTTACACCAATCTAGAATCGGAGACGTTTCCTATTGGGCTAAATGAAGACATTGTTCGTGCCATTTCACATAAAAAAGAGGAACCTCAATGGATGACCGATTGGCGCATTGAAGCCTTCAGGGCCTGGGAAGAAATGATAGAACCAGAATGGGCCAATGTACAGTATACCAAACCTGATTTTCAGGCAATCTCTTATTATTCGGCACCAAAAACAATAGACCCAAACAAAACGCTTGACGATGTTGATCCAGAACTTTTGGAAATGTACAAAAAGCTGGGTATTTCTGTCGATGAGCAAAAAATGATGAACAATGTGGCAATGGATATTGTAGTAGATTCGGTTTCGGTAGCTACAACATTCAAAAAAACATTGGGTGAAAAAGGAATTATCTTCATGAGTATTTCTGAAGCCATCAAAGAACATCCTGAATTAGTTCGTAAATATTTAGGAACTGTTGTTCCACAAAAAGACAACTTTTATGCCGCTTTAAATTCGGCTGTTTTCTCTGACGGTTCTTTTTGTTATATTCCAAAAGGCGTAAAATGTCCAATGGAACTTTCAACTTATTTCCGTATCAATCAAGCGGGAACAGGTCAGTTTGAAAGAACATTACTTATTGCCGATGCAGGTAGTTATGTTTCCTATTTAGAAGGCTGTACTGCTCCAAGTCGTGATGAAAACCAATTGCACGCTGCAGTAGTGGAGCTTATTGCTCTTGAAGATGCCGAAATTAAATATTCTACCGTTCAAAACTGGTTCCCCGGAAACAAAGAAGGAAAAGGTGGGGTTTATAATTTTGTAACCAAAAGAGGAATTTGCGAAAACAATGCTAAAATTTCCTGGACACAAGTAGAAACGGGTTCAGCGATAACCTGGAAATATCCTTCCGTTATTTTAAAAGGAGACAACTCAGTAGGTGAATTCTATT
Source organism: Flavobacterium zubiriense (assembly GCF_041729725.1). Lineage (NCBI taxonomy): Bacteria > Pseudomonadati > Bacteroidota > Flavobacteriia > Flavobacteriales > Flavobacteriaceae > Flavobacterium > Flavobacterium zubiriense. The sequence goes on from NZ_JBCFQL010000016.1 coordinate 62,746, forward strand.
CGATTGCTGTAACAAATAATTACCAACAAGCCGATACGGGAACAAAAATGATTCATTTAGGAAAAAACACTAAATCAACCATTATTTCTAAAGGTATTTCGGCTGGAAAATCGCAAAATAGCTATAGAGGATTAGTGCAAATTAGCGCTAGAGCCGATAATGCTCGTAACTTTTCTCAATGTGATTCCTTATTAATGGGGAACAATTGTGGAGCACATACTTTCCCTTACATCGAAAGTAAAAATCCAACGGCTAAAATAGAACACGAAGCAACTACATCTAAAATTGGTGAAGATCAGGTTTTCTATTGCAACCAACGTGGAATTCCAACTGAAAAAGCCATTGCCTTAATTGTAAATGGTTTCAGTAAAGATGTATTAAACAAGTTGCCAATGGAGTTTGCCGTTGAAGCGCAAAAATTATTAGAAATTTCTCTTGAAGGATCAGTAGGATAGTCGATTTGAAAATTTACTAAATGGAAAATTTGTAAATGGAAAACAAAGAGAACATAATTGTAACACTAACTTTTAAATTTGCGTTAGAAATCATCAAATATTGTGATGATTTACAAGAAAACAAAAAGTTTGTAATTGCAAATCAACTCTTAAAATCTGGCACTTCAATTGGGGCAAATATCAGAGAAGCACAAAACGCCGAAAGTAAAGCTGATTTTATTCATAAGTTTAAAATTTCGGCGAAAGAAATAGAAGAAACAACATATTGGCTACAACTATGTAAGTTTTCAAATAATTATCCTGACGTTGATAATTTAATTGAACAACTTTCTACAATTTCAAAAATTGTAAATAAAATAATAATTACGTCAAAACAAAAATAGCAATATTGGAATTTTAAAATTTCCAAATTAACTAATTTTCAAATTAAAAAGATGTTATCAATAAAAAATCTACACGCCTCGATAGGTGATAAAGAAATTCTTAAAGGAATTAATTTAGAAATAAAAGCAGGAGAAGTTCATGCGATAATGGGACCAAATGGAGCTGGAAAAAGTACCCTTTCGGCAATTATTGCTGGAAACGAAAATTTTGATGTTACCCAAGGTGAAATCCTATTGGAAAACGAAGATATTTCTGAATTAGCTCCTGAAGAAAGAGCACACAAAGGAGTATTTCTTTCGTTCCAATATCCAGTTGAAATTCCAGGAGTTTCGGTAACAAACTTCATGAAAACAGCTATCAACGAAACCCGTAAAGCTAACGGTCAGGAAGAAATGCCCGCTAACCAAATGCTGAAAGTAATTCGTGAAAAATCAGAATTATTAGAAATTGATAGAAAATTTTTATCACGTTCTCTTAACGAAGGTTTCTCTGGTGGAGAGAAAAAACGTAATGAGATTTTCCAAATGGCAATGTTAGAGCCTAAACTGGCTATTCTTGATGAAACCGATTCTGGATTGGATATTGATGCTTTACGAATTGTTGCTAATGGAGTAAACAAATTGAAAAGCGATAAAAATGCTGTTATAGTAATTACGCACTACCAAAGATTATTAGAATATATTGTTCCTGATTTTGTTCACGTATTATACAATGGGAAAATTGTAAAATCTGGTGATGCTAGCCTGGCTTTAGAATTAGAAGAAAAAGGATACGACTGGATTAAACAAGAACAAGAAGCGTAAAATTAGTTTGCAGTTTACAGTTTGCAGTTTGCAAAACTCCTAACTTATAACTCCTAACTTATAACTACAAAAATGGAATTAAAAGAAAAATTAATCTCATCGTTCATGGCCTTTGAAGAACGCGTTGATGTTCAGTCTGAACTTCATGATGTACGAACTTCGGCTCTAAAAAACTTTGAAACAAAAGGCTTCCCTTCTAAAAAAGACGAAGCTTGGAAATATACTTCGCTAAATGCCATTCTAAAAAATGACTTTACAGTTTTTCCAAAAAAAGATAGTGCAGTAGAATTCAACCAGGTAAAAAAATACTTTATTCACGAAATCGATACGTATAAAGTGGTTTTTATTGACGGTATATTTAGCTCTCACCTCTCTTCCACTACTCACGATGGAATCGATGTTTGTTTGATGTCTTCGGCATTGACAAAACCAAAATACAAAATGGTTATTGATAACTATTTTAACAAAATTGCCAATAAAGAGGATAGTTTAACTTCATTAAACACCGCTTTTGCTTGTGAAGGAGCTTACATCAACATTCCAAAAAGCAAAGTGGCCGATAAACCTATTGAGATCATGTACTTCTCAACAGGAAACGAATCAGCATTAATGGTTCAGCCTAGAAACTTAGTAATTGTAGGCGAGAATTCTCATGTGCAAATTATTGAACGTCACCAAAGTTTAAGCGACAATCCTGTTTTAACCAATTCGGTTACAGAAATATTTGCTCAAAAACGTGCCATTGTGGATTATTACAAAATTCAAAATGACAATCACCAAGCCAATCTAATTGACAACACTTACGTTTCGCAACAAAAAGAAAGTCACGCTTCGGTTCATACTTTTTCTTTTGGTGGAAACCTAACCAGAAACAACTTGAATTTTTACCATTATGGCGAAAGATTGACAAGTACGTTAAACGGAATAACCATTATTGGCGACAAGCAACACGTAGACCACTACACTTTAGTAAAGCATGCTGAGCCAAATTGTGAGAGTTTCCAAGATTATAAAGGAATCTTCTCTGATCGCTCTACAGGCGTTTTTAACGGAAAAGTATATGTAGAAAAAGAAGCGCAAAAAACGAATGCGTTCCAAAAAAGCAATAACATTTTATTGAGTGACAAAGCGACCATCAATGCAAAACCGCAATTGGAAATTTTTGCTGATGATGTAAAATGTTCTCACGGTTGTACTGTGGGGCAATTAGACGAAACTGCTTTATTCTACATGCAACAACGCGGAATTCCTAAAAAAGAAGCTAAAGCTTTGTTGATGTATGCGTTTTCTAATGCCGTTATTGAAAACATTAAAATACCAGAATTAAAACAAAGAATTACAACCATCATCGCTATGAAATTAGGCGTGAAATTAGGATTTGATTTGTAGTTTTAATTACTCCATTTTACACAAAGGGCACAAAGTATAATAATTAAACTTTGTGCCTTTTGTCGTTTTATGAAATTTCGATTAAGTAATATTGGTTTTTATTATAGAAAAATCTTTCCATAAATTAAACTGATACTACAATCAATCAAAACGAACAATTGCAGCAAAAAACAATTTTAGTTTTAGTACTTTTGTAATACCATCTTTTCAACATAATTATGTTAGACATTCAAAAAATAAGAGCCGATTTTCCTATTCTTAACGAAAAAGTAAACGGAAAACCCTTAGTATATTTCGACAACGGAGCTACTTCGCAAAAACCTCAGGTGGTTATTGACGCCATTGCAAAATATTATCAGGAGATTAATGCTAATATTCACCGTGGCGTGCATACTTTAAGCCAATTAGCAACTGATGCTTATGAAATTGCTCGTGGCAAAGTTCAACATCATATTAATGCCAAACACGCTCATGAAGTACTTTTTACTTCAGGAACTACTTTTGGGATTAATTTGGTTGCCAATGGATTTGCTTCTATTTTAAAACCTGGCGATGAAGTCTTGGTTTCAGCTTTAGAACACCATAGCAATATTGTGCCTTGGCAAATGTTATGCGAAAAAACAGGAGCTACTCTAAAAGTCATTCCGATGGATGAAAACGGAGAGTTGATTATGTCCCAATATGACAAGTTACTTTCGGTTAAGACCAAAATTGTCACGGTAAATCATATCTCAAATGCTTTAGGAATTATCAATCCTATCAAATACATGATTGATAAAGCGCATGAAGTAGGTGCTGCAATATTAATCGACGGAGCCCAAGCCGTGCCGCATTTAAAACCCGATGTTCAAGCTTTGGATTGCGATTTTTATGCTTTTTCAGGACATAAAATGTGTGGTCCAACAGGAACTGGAATTTTGTATGGAAAAGAAGCTTGGCTAAATAAATTACCGCCTTATCAAGGTGGGGGCGAAATGATTAAGGAAGTGACTTTCGAAAAAACTACTTATGCCGAATTGCCTCATAAATTTGAAGCAGGAACGCCTAATATTGCTGGAGGAATTGTTCTAGGAACTGCCATTGATTACATGAATGAAGTAGGTTTTGAAAACATCCAACAACAAGAATTAGAATTGTTAGCGTATGCAACGAAGCGTTTATTAGAAATTGAAGGTTTGCGTATCTATGGAAATTCTGCAGCAAAAACTTCAGTTGTTTCGTTTAATATCGAAGGAATTCATCCGTATGATATTGGTACTATTATTGACAAGTTAGGAATTGCTGTACGTACAGGTCATCATTGTGCACAACCAATTATGAATTTCTACGAAATCCCAGGAACCATAAGAGCTTCGTTCTCTTTTTATAATACAAAAGAAGAAATTGATGTCTTAGTGGAAGCAGTCAAAAAAGCACAATTAATGTTATCATAAAACGAAATTATGAAATTACTATCGCTACTATTACTGACTCTTTTTTTAGGCAAAGGCTGTGAAAACAAGGCAAAACAAAATATTGAAACAGCACAAATTACCTATACGGCAAATACCAGAGGTTATTATCAGGAAATTAGCATCGAAAAACAAATTGTTAGTATAAAAACCGATAGAAAAGAAGAAGCTGTTCAAATTAAAATTTATGACGATGACTGGAAAGAATTGGTCGAAATTTTTCAGGAAGTGGATTTAGAAGAAATAAAAGATTTAAAATCACCCACAGAAAAACGTTTTTATGATGGTGCGGCTATAGCAAATTTAAAAATAAATTACGAAGGAAAAAGCTATGAATCACAAAGTTTTGACCATGGATTTCCTCCTTATGAAATAAAAAAAATAGTGACAAAAATTAATTCATTTGCAAAACAAAACGATGAAAATTAAAAAGATACAAGAAGAAATTGTAGACGAATTCTCCATGTTTGATGATTGGATGCAACGTTATGAATACATCATCGAACTGGGAAAAAATCTTCCATTAATCAAAGAAGAATCTAAGATTGAAGAAAATTTAATTAAAGGTTGTCAATCTAAAGTGTGGCTGCAAGGCGAACAAAATGACGAAAAAATAGTTTTTACCGCCGATAGTGACGCCATATTAACCAAAGGAATTATTGCCATTTTAATCCGTGTTTTTTCAAACCAAACTCCAAAAGACATCATTGATGCCGAAATGGATTTTATTGACGAAATAGGACTAAAAGAACATTTGTCGCCTACAAGAGCAAACGGTTTGGTATCAATGATAAAAAATATTAAAATGTATGCTTTGGCATTCGATGCTAAAAAATAGGTTTTAACATATAAGTCATATAAGTAAGAGAAACTAAAATGACCTAAAAAATAGAAAACAAAAACTAGTATGACTTATATGTTTAAAAAAACAAGTCCTATAATTTAACAAAAAACAAAAACAAAATGGAACAAGAAATAGACACCAACGAATTAGGAGAAGCAATTGTAAAAAAGTTAAAAACCATTTACGATCCTGAGATTCCTGTAGATATTTACGAGCTAGGATTGATTTATGATGTAATGGTAAATACGGATTTCGAAGTAAAAATCTTAATGACACTGACCTCTCCAAACTGTCCTGTGGCCGAAAGTTTACCAAGAGAAGTTGAAGAAAAAGTAAAATCAATAGAGCATATAAAAGGTGCCGAAGTAGAGATTACTTTTGATCCGCCTTGGAGCAAAGATTTAATGAGTGAAGAAGCAAAATTAGAATTGGGAATGCTTTAATAAGAGTCTACAGTGATGAGTTTTTTAGTATTCAGTTAGTAACTGATCACTAAAAAACTGAATACTGATTACTTAAAAATTAAGAAATGGAAGAAATAATTAACAAAGTGGCTAATAGTGCCTTGGAAGTATTCGATCTTGAAGATTACTACCCAAAGGGGATTCGTACGCAAATTGATATTTCGCAATGGTTGCTCGAAGGATTTTTATTAAGAGAAAAAGACTTTAGAGAAGAACTAAAAAACCATGACTGGACTCAATACCAAGACCATTTTGTAGCAATAAATTGCAGCACCGATGCCATTGTTCCGGCTTGGTCTTCTATTTTAGTTGCAATACAATTAGCACCTTATGCTAAAAAAGTCATTGACGGAAACAGTGAAGATATGGATGCGGCATTGTATGAAGAATTGCTCACTAAAATAGATTATAGCGCTTACGAAAACAAATCGGTAATTATTAAAGGTTGTTCTAAAAAACCAGTTCCTACGCGTGCTTATGTTTTGGTGGCACATTATTTACAACCTTTTGCCAGAAGTATTATGTATGGAGAGGCCTGCTCAGCAGTTCCGTTGTATAAAGCCAAAAAATAACCAAAACCAAATACCATCTTCCATGAAAAAAGCAATTTTATCTCTTGTTTTAATTGTAACAACCTTTACAATGCAAGCACAAGAAACCGTAGTAGACACCACAAAATTTTGGAAAAGCAGCGGAAACATGTCTTTGTTATTAAATCAATCAGCGTATAACAAACAATGGCTTGGCGGTGGAATTTCAAACTTAGCAGGGAATTTTGGCTTAAACTACGATTTGAATTATAAGAAAGGTGATGTGGTTTGGGATAACAAATTCATTTTGGCGTATGGATTGAGCAAAATTAAAGGAAACGCAACTACCGCAAAAACCGACGATCGGTTAGAATTGAATTCACTTTGGGGTAAAAAAGCAAAAGCTAAAAACTGGTATTATTCGATGTATTTTAATTTTAAATCGCAAATGGATTTAGGCCTTGACATGAATGGTGTGAAAATTTCTCATTTTTTCTCACCTGCCTTTTTTCAATTTGGACCCGGTTTCTTGTGGAAAAAAAATGACAATGCAAGTATTAACATCGCTCCTGCAGCTGGAAAGTTAATTATGGTTCATAAACATTTTACAGATCTGGGATCTTCTTTTGGTGTTTTACAAGGAGACAATACCCGTTTTGAATTTGGAGCCAGTATTTCTGCTTATTATAAATTCAATGCCATTGCAAATGTTTCTATAGAGAATCGTTTAAATCTATATTCAAATTATTTAGAAGATCCGCAAAATGTTGATATCGATTATCAAATGAATGTAGTGATGAAAATCAACAAATACCTTTCGGCAAATATTGCTTTACAAACAATCTATGATGATAATGCTATAAAAGGTGTTCAGGTAAGAGAAATATTTGGATTAGGAGTTAATTACGGTTTTTAGTTTAAAAACTAATCATACAAAAAAATCCCTTTTGAAAATTATTTCAAAAGGGATTTTTATATTTCGAGAAAAACTATTCTGTTTCTTCTTTTTCAATCGCATCCTTGTAATCAGGATAAAGGAATTTATTGTATGGAAAACGAGTAATATGAATTTGTCTTACCGCTTCATACACTCTTTCTCTAAACTCTTCAAAATTTTCTTTATTCGTAGCCGAAATAAACAAAGCGTTTTGCTCTCCTACACGATTCATCCAAGTCGATTTCCACTCTTCTAAGGTGTAATGTTTTGTGGTTTTTTCGGTTATTAAATCATCTTCGTCAATGGTTAAATGCCTGTAAGCATCAATTTTATTGAAAACCATAATAACAGGTTTATCTCCCGCTTTAATATCAGATAAAATTTGGTTTACCGAAGCAATATGATCTTCAAAATCCGGATGCGAAATATCAACTACATGCAACAACAAATCGGCTTCACGAACCTCATCCAATGTACTCTTGAACGAATCAACCAATTGTGTTGGTAATTTTCGAATAAAACCTACCGTGTCCGAAAGTAAGAAAGGTAAATTTTTGATGACCACTTTTCGAACAGTAGTGTCCAGCGTGGCAAACAATTTATTTTCGACAAAAACATCACTTTTTCCAATGGCATTCATCAAAGTCGATTTTCCCACATTGGTATAACCCACTAAAGCCACACGAACCATAGCGCCGCGATTGCTGCGTTGCGTTCCCATTTGCTTGTCGATTGCTTTAATTTTTTCTTTTAACAACGAAATTCGATCACGCACAATACGACGGTCGGTTTCAATCTCCGTTTCTCCAGGACCACGCATACCGATTCCCCCTTTTTGACGTTCCAAGTGAGTCCATAATCCTGAAAGACGCGGTAACAAATAGATACATTGCGCTAGTTCTACTTGGGTTCTGGCGTATGATGTTTCAGCTCTTTGGGCAAAAATATCGAGAATCAAATTGGTTCTATCGAGAATCTTACAATCAATAATTTTGGAAATATTTTTTTGTTGCGAAGGCGTTAATTCGTCATCAAATATGATAGTCGAAATTCCGTTTTCTTTCACATAAAGATTAATTTCATCTATCTTTCCTGTTCCCAAAAAAGTTTTAGGATTGGGTTTATCTACTTTTTGAAAAAAACGTTTCACCACCTGACCACCTGCGGTAAAGGTTAAAAACTCTAATTCGTCTAAATACTCATTAAGTTTTTCTTCACTCTGATTTTGAGTTACAACGCCAACAATGGCTGTTTTTTCGAAATTTATTACTTCTTTTTCTAACATGTCTCTAAATAAGGTTACAAATTTAATGATTTGCTAGATAGTAATAGAACTTATCTGTTTATAAAAATGCAATACTATGCCTAAAGCTATTTATTAATCATTGGTTTTGTGAAATTTATAATTAGTTGGGTAGAATTAAACTCAAATAAATATCTTTACTTTTTCCTTTATAAATCAAAAATCGTTGAAAAAAACTACTCTTGCTCTCCTGTTTTTTATCCTTTTGTTTTCCAAAAGCATTCTTTTGGGTCAAGTTCAAAAAGACACTATTACCCTTACGGAAATAATGCTCCAAGGAACACCTATAAAAACTTCGCTTCAAAATGCTACCTCGGCAGTTTCAGTTATTACCCAAAATGACCTTGCTAAAAATGACGGTGTAATTCTGACTCCCATTTTAAATACAATCCCAGGAGTGTTTATGCAGCAAGGTTCTTTGAATACTAATAGAATAAGTATTCGAGGAATTGGTGCCCGATCTCAATACGGAACAACGAAAATAAAAGCGTATTTTGAAGATATTCCTTTAACAAATGGTGAAGGAGAAACCACTGTTGAAGATATTGATTTAGAATCCATAGGGAGTATCGAAATCATCAAAGGTCCTAATTCGACCAGTTTTGGTTCTGGTTTGGGCGGGGTAATTCATTTGTTGCCTAGAGAAACAGCTCAGGAATCTTTTGGGAAATCAAACACTACTTTTGGTAGTTTTGGACTAATCAAGCAAAGCTTATTAGCAGGTTATAGTAATCAAAAATCAAATCTCTTTGCGGGCTATACTCATTTGCAAAATGATGGTTTTAGAGACAATAGTGCCTACGACCGAAAATCTTTTAACGTACACGGAAAACAACAAATTAGCCAAAAAGGTAGTTTGACTTATTTGGTAATTTTCACAAGACTAAAAGCGTTTATCCCAAGTTCAATAAATGAAAGTGACTTCTTGAATCAACCTGAAAAAGCAGCTGCAACCTGGGCTGCTGCCAAAGGCAATGAATCCTACGACAAATTTATGATGGGAATAGGATACAAGCATCAGTTTACAGAAAAATGGTTCGTAAAAACTAGTATTTTTTCCAATTTTAAAAAAGGAAATGAAGACCGCCCTTTTGATATTTTAAAAGACAAAACAAATACTTTAGGATTTCGAGCCAACCTAAACTACAAAAATGTTTTGTTTCAACTTCCTTTTGAAATGAGCCTTGGAACCGAGTTTTTAGCTGAGAAACAAGGGGTCTCACTTTTCAAAAATCTGTACCAATCCCAACCAGGTCAAGGGAGCATCAAGGGTGATGAATTTAGTACCATACATCAAGATCGAAAGTATATCAATTATTTTTTCGAACTGCAAATGCAATTAACTCCCAAGTTGTATTTAGAAAGTGGATTGGCTTTGAATTCGACCCGATATTCATTAGAAACACTTCTTCCGGAAAACAATACAAATCCAGATAACCCTTCTTCTTTTGGAAATGTTTGGTCTCCTAGAATGGGACTTTCTTATAAAATTGCCAAGGATAAAAACACTTATTTTTCAGTAAGCAAAGGATTTTCAATACCTTCAGTTGCCGAAACACTAACTCCCGAAGGAACCATTAACACAAGTTTAAAACCAGAAATAGGTTGGAATTACGAAATGGGTTTCAAAGGCAATTGGCTAAACCGCGTGTATACTGAAATTGCATTTTATTATACTCCAATAACCAACTTATTAGTTGCCAGACGAACTGCCAACGACCAATATGTAGGTATCAATGCTGGAGAAACCAGTCACAAAGGAATTGAATTGCTTGTGAATTACAGCATTTTAAAATCGTCAAAATGGCAGTTGAGTAGTTATGTCTCTGGAACCATCAATCATTTTAAATACAAAAATTTTATCGATGGCGAGAACGATTATTCAGGAAATGCGCTCACGGGAGTTCCTAAAACACAACTGAATTTGGGCTTAGATTTTAGCGGATTTAAAGGATTTCGTCTCAACACCTCTTTTAGAACCGTAGGAGAAACGCCTATGAATGATGCCAACACAAAATATACTGATTATTACCAACTGTTAGATATAAAAACGGTCTATGCGTTTACATTATTTAAACATGTAAAAACAGAATTCAGTGCTGGAATTAATAACGCATTAAACCGTCATTATGCGGCTAGTATTTTGACTAATGCCGTTGGTTTTGGAAATACACCAGCACGATTCTATTACCCTGGTAATCCACGAAATTATTATGGTGGAATTGCCGTTTCTTATCTTTTTTAGAGCGTATTTAAATTTATTTAAAAAAATAAATTTTCTTTTTCCCCGTCCCTAAAGGGTGGAAAATTTCTTGAAAATTCATCAAAATTACTTCCGCGGCGGCGGAATTGGGAAATTAATTTTGATGAATTTTAAACAGGCACTTAGTAGAAAAATTAATTTACAGAAATCAATTTTACTTCAAAAATTAATACAGAACCTCCAGGAATACTGGCATAATCATTTCCTCCATATCCTAGTTTTGCAGGAATTATTAGTAAAGCACTTCCGCCTTCTTTTAAATAAGATATTCCTTCTGTCCAACCTTTAACCACCTGATTCAAACCAAAAGAAATTCCTTTGTCATCACTTTGATCAAATACTTTTCCATCCATAAAATAACCTTTGTAAGCTACAGTAACATTAGACTGCGGAGTGGCTTGAGCACCTGTACCTGGCTCGTTGATTACATAGTATAATCCTGAATCACTTTTGATTCCTTTTAATTTTTTTTCAGCAACATACTCTTCAATTTGCTTTTCGTTTTTGGCAACATACGGAATTTCACTTGGAGCTTCGCTGGTATTATTACTGTTACTTTCCTTTTTACAAGAAATAAAAAATGTAATAATCAACAATGCCGATAATAAATGTTTCATGGTGTTTTTTTTTAGAGAAGCCAAATATAATAAAATAGAACTATCCATGTGAAAATTATCTGTTACGTAAAAAAAATTTAACCGTAAAATACTGTTATTACTTAACTAACCTGTATTGATTTCAGGACACTACAAGACACCACAGGACACTAATTAACTGACAGCTAATTAAATTAGCAGTTAACTATTAACCAATAACCAAATTATATATGACTAGAAAAACTACTTTTTCTTATCGTCTCTTATGTTTTAAAATTAGCTTGACGGTATGTTTTTTGTTGAATTGCTTTTCCTCCTTTGCACAGCAATGGAATGTATTAGGTAACGAAGAACAAGTGTCTGCAGTAGCCTCCTCTCACACCAGCATAGCTGTGGTAAATGAGGGAGGAAATTTTACTCCTTATGTGGTATTTACAGAAAGCGGAGTACCCAAAGTAAAAAAACGTTTAGCCAATGGGACTTGGGAGCAAGTTGGCGCAAACTTGAGTACTAGTGCTTCTTACACCCGTATTCATGCGAACTCTATTGGCGATTTGTATGTTACTTATATTGATCTTTCTGCGGGTTCTAAATTAGCTGTCAAAAAATTTGATGCTACTAATGGAGTTTGGAATCCATTAAATCCTGAAGACAGCAACACCCTTTACGTTTCTACTGGAAATGCAAATGGCATGAGTGCTGTAGGGCAATATAGTTCAACTCAACGCTGTTCTATGGCCTTTGATTCATTTAATGTTCCTTATATTGCTTTTAGTGAAGCAGGTATGCTTCCTTATGTCAAAAAATTCAATGAAACAGCATGGGAAACAGTAGGTACTGGAGCTGTTTCGACAGACTTTACTGCTGCTGTAAGTTTAGCAATCGATCCTACTGACAAACCTTGGTTAGTTTATTCAAAATTAGCTGCTACTAACTCAACTACAGGCAATATGACTTTGTATGGTTTTAATGGTAATTCATGGTCTTTGGTAACTAGTAATCCTATTCCAACTATTGGCATACGCCATACCAACATTGCTGTTAGAGATAATAATTCACTTTGTATTGTATATTTTAATATTGCCTCTGGAGCTAATAATAGAGCTACAGCTATTTTATACGATAAAACAAATGACACATGGAGTTCAGGTACTTATCTTGCTGCTAGAGACTCCCCCAATATTAGTTTAATAAATGACAAATCTGGAAATCTGTATTGCTCATTTATAGATTATACTGCATCAACAAATGTATTTCCAACAAGAGTACGTTTTCTGGCAGCAGGAAGTACAACTTGGACTGAATTGAAAGACCCTACTGTTACCAGAGGTATTGATGAACCAACGAGCTGGCCAGCCATTGCTATAGGAAGCGCTCCCTATCCTTATGTGGTTTATACAAAAGCAAATTCAAACAGTATAAATACCCCTATTGTAAGATTGTACACTCCACCACCGCCGCCAGCCGTACTTACTACTAATAGTATTACTAATATAACCTCAACTACAGCGGTAGCAGGCGGAAATATTACGTCAGATGGAGGTCAAGAGATTACTGAAAGAGGTGTTGTTTACAGTACTTCAAATCCAAATCCAACCACAGCTAATTCTAAAATAGCTGATGTTACCGGAGGCATTGGTAATTTCTCTGTTACACTTACTGGACTTAATCCGGGAACTTTTTATTACACCAGAGCCTATGCCGTTAATGGAAATACTGCTTCTTATGGAAATACAGTTCGACTAAACACTTCCCAAATAACGGATGCAGTGGTTTCTACCCCTAAACAAGTTGAGTTTTTAAACAGAGGACTTATAGCAGTTCAAAAAACTTCTGGAACCGTATTTTTGAGCTGGAGATTACTAGGAGACGATCCTTCAAGCATTGCTTTCAACGTCTATCGCAATGGAGTGAAGATTAATACTTCTCCTATTACTAATGCAACTAATTATACCGACGGTACTACTGCTAACAATAATATTTACAGTATTAAACCCATAATAAATGGAGTTGAAGGAAACGAAACAACACCCGTTACTGTTTGGGCAAAAAACCAACTAGAAGTTCCTATTCAAATACCGCCTGGAGGTACTGTACCCGATGGACGTGCATATACTTATACTGCCAATGATGCTTCGGTGGGTGATGTTGATGGCGACGGAGTTTATGAAATTATATTAAAATGGCAACCTACCCTTGTCAATGACAACGCCGGCGGTTACAGCGGTAAAGAAATTTTTGACTGTTATAAATTAGACGGTACTAGATTATGGCGTATTGACCTAGGAATCAACGTAAATGCTGGGCCACATTACAACCCATTTATGGTCTATGATTTTGATGGTGACGGTAAAGCCGAAATTATTTTAAAAACTGCCGATGGTACGATTGATGGTCAAGGAACTGTCATTGGAAATGCTACTGTTGATTATCGTAATACTTACGGATGGGTACAACAAGGACCTGAATTCCTAACCGTTTTTAATGGGCTAACAGGTGCTGCAATGGCAACTGTACCCTATCAACCAGCTCGAGATAATGTTGCCGATTGGGGAGATAATTATGGTAATCGCCAAGACCGATTTGTATCTGCCGTTGCTTATCTTGATGGAGCCAGACCCAGTCTAGTTGTAGGTCGAGGTTACTATAATAGATTAGTTCGTACAGCTTACAATTGGCGAAATGGACAACTTACACTGCTATGGAAATTTGACAGTAAAGATCCAGCACATCCAGAATACAATGCGTATTCAGGGCAAGGGAATCATCAAATGACAATTGGCGATATTGATGGAGATGGAAAAGATGAAATCATAAATGGTTCCAGTGCGATTAACGATGATGGAAAACCACTTTGGACATACAAAATGGGGCATGGAGATGCCTTACACATGACCGATATGGATTTAGATCGTCCAGGGCAAGAAATTTGGATTTGTCTAGAGTCTCCAGGGGAATATGATGGTATGGGACTGAGACAATACGATGCAAAAACCGGAAAAACCAATTGGGGGATTCCAACCACTGGAGACGTTGGTCGTGCTATGGCTGCCGATTTAGACCCTAACTACAAAGGTTACGAAATGTGGGGTTCTGCTGGGGGTAGTGTATATGATGCCAAAGGAAATGTAATTAGCAACAATGTCCCTTCCTATAATTCTGGAATTTGGTGGGATGGCGATTTAGGACGAGAATTGTTTGATAGAGGCTATATCGATAAATGGAATCCTACTACTAAAAGTGCGGGTCGTTTATTTACAATCTATGATAAAACAGCTACAGGACTATCAACAAATAACAGTACTAAAAGCAATCCTACCTTGCAAGCGGATATCTTAGGTGACTGGAGAGAGGAAATTATTTTACGCAAAAATGACAATTCAGCACTTGTCATTTTCACAACCGATTTGGCTAGTAATTATCGTATTCCAACATTAATGCACGATCCACAATATCGTACCGCAATTGCCTGGCAAAATTCTGGTTATAACCAACCACCATATACCAGTTATTACATAGGATACGATATGGATGTAAATAACATTCCTACGGCAAAAATTGCAATAGCAGGTCAATCTACAGTTAGTGTTTCTTCAATAACAAGAAAAACACCTACTACTGCATCTACAAACGCAAACAGCGTTATTTATAATGTTGTCTTCTCCGCAAATGTTACTGGAGTTGATAGTAGCGATTTTACCTTAACTACAACTGGAACTGCAACTGGAACAATAGCATCCATAACCGCTATCACCGCAGCGTCTTATGATGTAACTGTAAATACTATTAGCGGTGATGGAACACTACGTTTAGATGTAAATGCTATTGGTACTGGAATTGTTGATGAATCAAGTACTGCAATAACAAGCGGATTTACAGCTGGTGAAAGCTATACTTTCGACAACACTAATCCAACGCTAACTAGTGTAACTATTGCATCTAATAATACCAAACCAACATTAGCAAAAACAGCAAATACAATTACTATCAATTTTACTGCTTCCGAAAGTATTACCACTATACAAACATCAATTGCTGGGCAATCTGTAACAACAACTGACCTTGGTAACAACAATTACAGTGCCGCTTACCAATTAATTAGTACCGATACCGAAGGAGTCATTCCATTTGCAATTCAATTTAAAGATCTTGCAGGAAATACTGGCACAACAGTTAGCGCAACAACAGATGCAAAAACAGTTACTTTTGACAAAACTGCACCTACATTAACTGCAGTTACATTTACTTCGAATAGCACTAATAATGCTATTGCAAAAACAGGAAGTATTGTCACTCTAAACTTTACAGCATCTGAAGCTATCGAAACACCAATAGTAACTATTGCTGGACAAAGCGCAACAGTAACTGCAGTATCATCAACAAATTTTACAGCAACTTACACTATGACCGCTTCAGATACCGAAGGTAATATTCCTTTCACCATTAACTTTAGTGATCTTGCGGCCAATACTGGCACTCAAGTAACAACCGCTGCTATTGGAGTTACTTATTACAAAAACACCTCAGCTCTTAATACCGTAACAATTGCTTCTAACAATGCTACTACTACATTAGCAAAAACAGGAGATATTGTTACCTTGAACTTTACAGCAACAGCAAGTATAAGCGATATAAACGTAACAATAGCTGGTCATACTGTAATGGCAAGCAATCTTGGAAACAACAATTACAGCGCAAACTACCAATTGACCAATACAGATACCGAAGGAGTTATCTCATTTGCAATCCAATTTAAAGATAACCTAGGCGATACAGTAGCTCCGGTTATAGCAACAACTAACTCAAAAACAGTAACATTTGATAAAACTGTGCCAACTTTGACTGCCGTAAGTATTGCCTCTAATAATGCTACAACTACTTTAGCAAAAACAGGCGAAACAGTAAGCTTAACCTTTACAGCTTCTGAAAACAGTACTGTCACTGGAGTAAGTATTGCTGGAAAAACAGTAATAGCAAACAGTCTTGGAAGCAACAACTATAGCGCAACCTACCAATTGACAAATTCTGATACCCAAGGAGTCATCCCATTTGTAATCCAATTTAAAGATTTGGCAGGGAATACTGGTACAGCAGTTAATACATCAACAGATGCAAAAACAGTCACTTTTGATCGAACAGTACCTACATTACCAACGCTTACTTTTACTTCAAATAATGCAAATAACGGCATTGCAAAAGAAGGAGATGTTGTTACATTAAACTTTACCACTTCAGAAGCCGTTAAAACACCTACAATAACTATTGCTGGTCAAAGTGTAGCTGTCAACACTATTGCAACGACTAGTTTTTCAGCAACCTATACTATGAAAACTACCGATGTTGCAGGTATAATTCCTTTTACAATTGAAATTAGTGATTTGGCTGGAAATGCTGCACCACAAATTACAACTGCAGCAACCAAAGTAAAATTCAATCATACCACTCCAATAATTAAAGTGTATGTTGAAACACCAAGTTGTCCTGGCAAAGCCAATGGTAAAATTAATATTGCTACTAATATGAATGTATATTTGTATACAATTGCTATTAAAGGGAATGGAGTTGACCAATCTTTTCAAAATGTTGAAATAACTACAACAAAGAATTGGGAACGAGAAAACCTTGCAGCAGGAACATACCAAATTACAGTTGCAATTCCTTCCATCGCTTTCGAACAAAGCTTTGGTGTAGTAGTTAACGAAATTGGTGCCATTACTGCTAAAAGAGTAGAAGCAAATAAAACCGTTAGCTATACCGTTTCCGGAAGCAAAGAATATATTGTTACCGTAAATGGAGTTTCAAAAAATTATACAACTACAACTAATGAAACTTCTAAAATTGTAATTGATGCCGCTTTACTTCAAGAAACTAATAATGTAACAATTGCAACTAATAGCGACTGTCAAGTAACTGTAGAAGACCAGTTTAGTATGAGCCCGATTTTAACAGTAAATCCTAATCCAACTTCTGATATAATTACAATTAACAATGTTAGTAAAGGTCTTGTACAAGTATTCACAAGTACAGGTGCATTAATTATAGAGACCAATGCCGAAAATGGAAAAAGTATCGATTTAAAAGGAAATGCCGCAGGGATGTATTTAGTAAAAATTACTCAGGGAACAACCGTAGAAACATTTAAAGTTATTTTGAAATGAAATCGCTACTAATTAAAAATTTGTACAAGCAAATACCGAAAAATAAAAAGGCGATAACATATATGACCGCTGACAAATTAAATTATACGTATATGAAAATTATAAATATAAAAACAATATTCCTTTTTATAGGATTAGGACTGATGGTTTCTTGTGGCAGTGGCGGAAGCGATTCTCCCGAGGAACCAGTGGTAAACTTACCCGCAAAACCAGCTTTGGCTTTGCCCCTAAATGGTGAAACCTGTAGTGATTTTGCAGTAGTTGCAAATAACGTTAACAAAGCAGAAATTAGTTTCACCTGGTCAGCAACGGCTCATGCCAACAGCTACATTTTAAAAGTAAATCAGTCTGGTACAGAAATAGCAAGTCAAACGCTTACAGCAACTAATTACAAGCTTATTCTTGATAAAGGAAAAAGCTATTCTTGGACAGTAACTGCTAAAAACAACGATGGTGAAAACACTAGTGCTACACATTCTTTTATCACACCTGGAAATCCCGTAGGAAATTATGTGCCGTATGCAGCCGTAATCAACTTTAATGTAAACAGCAATACAAGTAGGGCTACACTTTCCTGGATAGGAAAAGATGAGGATTCGAATACAAACGAATTAAAATATGATATCGAAATCAAAGAAGACAACAATATCCTAGTTTCCTTAACAAATCAAACAGCGACATCTGTTGCTGATTTTGACGCCAAATTAAATTCGATTTATCGAATAAAAATCAATACTATTGATAAAAATGGTTCCTACTCCAGTTCTATTTTGAGTTATACGTATCAATAATATTAGGCTACTATTTTTTTAATAGTAACCCGTTGGGTGAAATTATCAAAAACGTCAGTTCGAGTGTTTTTTGCGTAATGAAATGAAGCGAAAAATGTATCGAGAACCGTTTTCTATTCAATATTTTCTTGTTCTCGATACAAATTTTCCGAAAAAGCTGTCGCGTTTTATGAAAATTCACTCGAACTGACGAAAATTTATATCCAAAAACAATTTCACCCAACGAGTTAATAGTAATAAGGCAGCTCGTAAAAAATACGAGCTGTTTTTTTTTATAAAACAATCAACAAATTGGTAACTGTTTAAAACTTTCCATCCTTTAGGGAAGGTAGAAAACAAAATTTATTTTTTAAAAATAAATACAAACAGCCTCTAATCCCCATAAACCTGAACATCATCTACCATAAAGGCTCCATCCAAAGCTAAATCTCTTCCTGAACCAACATACCTGAAAGCAATATTAATTTTTCCAGTATAAGCAGACAAGTCTATCGCTCCCGAACCAATAAATTCATTCCAAGGTGTGGCTTGATTAGGAATTTTTGCTGCAACCGGAATCCATGTAGCTGTGTTAGTATTATGTCCATCAAAATTAGTAGAAATATAAACTTCAAGCGTATTTAGTGGCGAATCTACGTCTAAATGATGCTGTGCCGTTCTAAAGGAAAGCGTTTCATTAGTGTGTGTATCCATGTCAATTTTTGGCGAAATAAGCCAAACAATATTCGACACTACCTTAGTTCCGGTTATAGCAAATTCAGCATAACCATTTGTCGATGTAATACCACCTTTCCAAACTATAGCTCCCGCTTGTATAATATTACTCCAACCAGGCAAACTCAAATTAGTTCCATCTGAAACACTCTGAAAATCTTCAACAAAAAAAGGAATGTTGCGTTTTCCAGACATATTAACATCGGTTTCTTTTCTAGCTATTAATTGATAATCGGTGGCATATTTAGTTAATACGCCTCGCACTTTTCCACTTCCTTCAGGCACAATATTTTTAGAAAAATCGGCAAAACTACTAGTTCTAAAAATCAGTTGATTGCCATTTTTATCGACTAAATTCCAGTTGGTCGCTCCGCCCACATTATTGGTTTCTTCAAAATAATGACGCCCAATAGCCGATTCTATAAATTGCACATCCGATAATTCAATCAGCGTATTCAAGTGACTATCGTTAATTTCGCCCAAATCAATAGTACGCAGCAACTGTTCTTCTTTCACATTCGTACAAGAAGCCTGCAACACTTTTTTGTAGTCATTTTGCGAAAGTCGCCCCACACCGCCTTGATTAAACGGACTCACATACAAACTACCAATACGCAAGCCACCATAATTCAGGTCTGTGTATTGATTTTTTAACTTGATATACACTTTATTTCCCAGACGGTAATCTACATACAAATTGGTCACATCAACAGGAACGGAAAATCCTTGAGCAGGAGTTGTGGCTGTAGCCAAGGTTTGAAACGAAATTGTTTTAAAAAAATTCCCGTTTTCATCGCTAGAAACTACATAGCCTTCAATCACATCGTCATACGGATATTGGGCAACAATTTCGGCAGCAGTTCCCTTTATTTCAGCTAGTGTTTTGTTGACAGCAATATCAGGCTGTTTGCAGTTTAACACCGGAATTTGAACCTCATCATTAGCACAAGATTGCATAAGTACCAACCACAAAATCATTAACAAAACTGAAAAAATATTATTTTTCATAATAGCTAAATTTTAAATTAGAAACCAAAATTGAGATTTACAAAATACGTTCTACCATAACCATAAAAATATTTGTTGCCAAAAGAAGGCGTCCCGCTAGAAACATCCTGATTGAGTTGCCTGAAATTAGCATTTCGAGCCTGCTCATAACCACCTGTTTTGTATTTGCTATCCAATACATTATTGATGCTCACAAACAAACCCAAATATTTTCCTTTAATTCTCCAAGACTTTCCACCAATAAAATTGAGCAATTGTACAGGATCAAATTTTTGTTGCTTTAACAATTCCGCGGCTCTTGCTTCGGTTGCTTCGGGAAAAGGAAATCCACTGGCTGGATTGGTATAAAACCGATTGGTTCTAGAAATAGGCGAAACATCAATATAATTCTCCGCCAGGTAATTGACATTTGCACCTATCCACCAATATTTAGGATCGCGGTATTCTAACCCCAAACTGTAGGCTTGTTGCGGCATTCCCGCTTGTTTGTAATTTTTTAAAAGTGCCGTACCAAAATCAAAAGACGGATTGGTGTTTTCTACCGAAGCCACCGCATCATTATTAATACTCACATTCGGATTACTATCAAAAGTAAATTGTCCATACCCTGCCGAAAAAGTGGTTTTTAAAGTCGGATTAATTTGGTATTCAAAACTCAACTCGGCTCCAAGGTTTTTTCGATCCAAATGCGTCAACGTCTGACTCACAAAAGCATTGGTATTGGTATATCCTGCTTCATTATCAAAAATTCCTTCGGCATAAAAAAAACTGATTCTAGTAGCATTTTTTATGGTCGAATAATACGCTGTCAATCTTGTTTTTAGTTTTGGTGTTCTAAAAACATAGGTCGCATCCAGACTGTTGAGTGTTTCACTTTCTAAACCATCAACTATCGTATTATTTAATCGGGCATTCGAAAAACTACTTCTCAAATTAGGCGCTTTAATCAAATGAGCGGCATTAAAACTTAAGGATTGCTTGCCTGAAATTTTAAAAAGAATTCCGCCTTTGAAACCGAAATTTTCAAAGTCTATTTTCGGACTTTTGCCAAAAGAAATCGTTTCATAAATTCCGTTTTTATACAAGCCTTGGCGTTGGTAATTTGTTTTCGAAAAAGATTGTGCCAGATAAAAATCGATGTTGTTGTACGAAAATTTAAATTGTGTAAAAGCTTCTAAAACAGTGGCCGAAAGTTTATAATTGTAACCGTAGGCATCACCAACCCTGACTTGGCGATTTGGATTGTTTAAATCAGATTGGGCTTGAGTTCCGCTGTAAAATCCATCAATATCTTCAAAAAAAGCACCACCTAACAAATCCACTACCTTTTGATAATTATGCGATTTCAAATCCCGAAATAAAATTCCCGCGTTTACTATCAAATTTTCAGAAACCTGAGAATTAAAGTTAGAATTAAATGCCATGGTTTTATCATCAGCTCGATCTTCATACAACGCATAATGACTTTGAGCGGCTTCATAGCCAATAATGTTCGAATTGGCATCCACTACAGGATTTTGATTGGCTCGGTACATCGCTTCCCAATCCATTTGAGGATTAGCCAAAAATGCTATTCTACTTTGTTCAGCATTCTCATAATCCGGAGTAAAAGCACCAGAGAATTCTCCATTATCAGCAGCATACAAAGACGTATAATAACTCGGCATTTTTCTAAAATAAGTGGGATCAGGACTATTGGCATTTTGAAAATCAATATTGCTATTGCCTACTTTTCCAAACTGATACAATACCGCCGAATTCAAATTAGTATGATCGTTTATTTTAAAATAATGATTCAACATCACAATAGGTTCTTCCACCGTTCTTACTCGGGCATTTCTTTTTTCTCCGTTTTGGTAACCCCAATATGAATTGTAGGTCTCGCTGGTTAAATGAGTTACTTCGGCGGTATTGGGCGAATTTTTTCCGCGCTCGTTTGGGGTATAAAATCCTGAAATATTAATCGAATGTTGGTCGTTTAATTTCTTTTCGATACTTAGAAAAAGAGAATTTGCATCATAATTAGTACCTTCAAAATGGCCTTCCTGAGCATAACGCTTTCCTGCCGAAATAACATAAGCCCAACCCGAATTACTCATCCCCGAAGCATGCGTAGCCATAATGCGACCAGTGTAATTGGTATTAGTTCCTGATAATGTGATTCGGTTTCCTTTTCTGTAAATAGAGGCTCGGGTATTAATTTGCTGCGTTCCTAAAATTCCTCCAAAAGTATAATCGGACGGAGCAGTTCCAATGGAAAATTCCTGATTTCGAGTAGCATCATTGAGTCCGCCCCAATTATTCCATTGTGGTCTGCCGTCATAGAGTTTGTTCATGGTAACACCGTTAATCATCGTAGTTGCATTTTCACTATCCAAACCACGAATTCTAAACCGAGCTTGTCCCCAATTGAAAGCCGCAGCTTGCAAAAAAGCATCTCTGGAGGATTGCAATAATCCTGAAGTATTTTCGGAACTGCTGTTGTCATCCGTTAAATCGTCTTCAAAAAGCTGAATCAAAGCGGCTTGCTGGTCTAAAACCTGATCTAATTCTAATAAAATAGTTCCCAAATCTATTGCTAAAGTATTTTCAATTGAAACGGGAAACAAGGCATCTTTGTAGCCTTGACTATGAAAAAGCACTAAATAATTGGCTGCTGGAATGGACTCAAAAACAACAATTCCTTCAGAATTAGTCAATTGGGTAAAATTAGAGTTTTGAATAGAAACCACGGCAGCAACTATTGGTTTTAGTGTTTTAGCATCTAAAACCTTGGCTGAAATTCGAGCTTGATCTTGTGCTAATCCTAAATGAAGTGCACCAATACCCAAAAGTAAAACAAGAAAACATTTCATAAACCCAAAAAATTAACTGCAAATATTCTTTGTTTACAAAAGAACATTACACTATCCTACAACTAGAAAAAAAGTAGTTTCTAAGCATAAAAAAACATTCCCAAAAAGGAATATTCTCATTAGTATGGATTATTATTTTTGGAAATAGGATTAAGCCTAAAACGACTCAACCAATATAAAAAGTAGTGGTATTAAACAACTTATAAAAGTCAGTTAGCACTTTTTAACGAATTAAAAATAAGAAAAAATTATTAACTTGAGATTTTTTTTGATGTTTTTTTATTTTTTTCTTGGGCTGACCTAAAGAACACTTTAAAACAGATCGCTCCTACGGAGCTAACAATGGAAAAAACATCTGTTTCTACACATATATCTCCTCGCGGAGTTATTTAAAGTCTTTTCGGGACTCTCCGTTTATAGCAATAATCAGCAAACTCCATAGAGCTAACTATTTAATAAGGAATTCATATCACAACAAAACATTATAAACTTTGTTCATCACTAGCCCTGATAGAAGTGGAAATCCTTGTTTGCCGGAGTTCGGCAAACAAGATTGCAGCGGATAGCAGGAAACAGCTCCTAATAAAAAGCTATTGAATCACTTTAATTCTTGGAACAAGAAAAGCAATGATAATTCCGAAGATACCAATAAAAGCAAATGAAAATCGAAGACCAAACAACTCAGCGATGTACCCAATTACGGGTGGTCCCATTAAAAACCCTAGGAAACTCACACTGGAAACGGCTGTTAGTGCTTCGCCAGGAGGAATTGTTGGGTGTTTTCCAGCAATACTATAAAGCGTAGGCACAATAGTCGAAACGCCTAATCCTACTAACATAAAACCTATAGTGGATGGAATTAAATAAGGAAAAAATACTGCGGTAAAAAGTCCCGCCGAAATTAATGCTCCTCCGGTTTGTATGACACTTTTTCGTCCAAATTTATTAATCATTCCGTCGCCTAGAAAACGTCCCGTTGCCATCATAATCATAAAAGAAGTGTATCCTAAAATGATTAAAGGCCCTGGAGCTTCGACAATATCTTTAAAGTAAATTCCGCTCCAGTCAAACATAATCCCTTCACTTGCCATGGATCCAAAACCAATAATTCCCAGCCAGACTAAAGACATATCAGGTTTTGAAAATAATTTTTTCTTCTCCGTAACTTTTCGTTTTTCTTTGGCTTTAACCAAATATTTATAATTGAAAGCAATAAGCAATACCGTAATTATTGCAACAAAAATAAAATGATGATAGGGCGATAGGTTTAAAGCTAACATTCCTAATCCTACCAAAGCACCTGTAAAACCTGCAAAACTCCACACGCCATGAAAAGAAGCCATGATGGTTTTTTTGAAAAGTTGTTCGGTATAAACGCCTTGCGTGTTTACGGCTATATTATTCATGTTTCCGAAAATTCCAAAAAAGTACAAACCTAAAGCTAATTGCCAAGCATTGGTAGCCAAACCGAGATTAGTCATACAAAATGCATACATACCCAAGGACAAAATAACCAAACGATGACTTCCATAACGCGTAACTAATTTCCCCGAAAACGCCATCATGGTCAATTGTCCCACTGGAAGCGCAAATAAAATAGAACCTAAATCGGCATCACTTAGATTTAAGGTCATTTTAAGATCGGGAATTCGGCTCGCCCAGGTTGCAAAACACAATCCCATGCCAAAATAAAAAGACGAAACCGCAATACGCACTCTATTAAGATAAGAGAGTTTGGCATTTCTAAAACTCTTCTTGATTTTTCCTTGCGCTCTAAAGTTTCCTATAAAATTTAATCGTAACAAAGGCTTTGAGTTTTTATGGATTTACAGCCGCAAAAATACGAAAAGGAAGCTTGGTTTTTAACTATTTGGTTTATAGCACCTAATAATACATCGTTATCGTTTATAAGTTTATGGAATACTGCCTTGTGTTTTAATTATTAAAATGTCAATTCGAATGTTTTTTCGGTCATTAAACAAAAACATTGAGAATAGTTTGAATTTAATTTTTACCCATTAATCATATGTTATTTTAAATGATAAATTCATGGTTTAATAATTTTCTTTTTTGCTTGATCAAAAAAGAAACAAAAAAATCAAGTCTTACGCTTTCTCGTCGGTCAAATTAGTTTTCGAATACTAAAAGAAAAGAACTCTCCGCCGCGGCGGATCAAACAGCTTTTCTTTTTACGTATTCTTCAAACATTTGACACTCGACTGCGAAAGCTAAGGACAATTAGATTTAGTAAATAAGAACTATATTTCTTAAAACAGAAACCGCAGATTCGCAGATTAAATAAAATCTGCGAATCTGCGGTTAATAATTCTAATCGAAGAATATATTACAAATCAACCACTCTTTTTTCCCTATTACTTTCAATTGCAGCTTCTATAATTTGCATTACTCTTGCGCCATCCTGAGCAGTAACGGGTTCCGGAGTATTATTAACAATAGAATTATACACTCCATCAAAAAAATCATAATAATTCCCTTGAAGCGTTGGGATTTTTCCGTGCATGATTTTACCCTCAATTTCGGTGTGTAAAAAACCTTCTTTTTCCAGCGGTTCTGTACCCCAGGAATCTAAATTTGGTTTCTTCATTACTTTCAAATCGTCTTCTTGTACATCACCACGTGGTTTTAAGAATGAACCTTTTTTACCGTGAATTACATAGGCAGGATTTGGTTCGCGTACAAAGAAACTTGCTTTCAAACGCACTCTAAAATCAGGATAATACAACAAAATATCTACCCAGTCATCCACAACCGAATTTTCACGCGTGGTTCTAATATCGGCAAAAATAGCTTTTGGAAAACCAAACAAATACAAAGCCTGATCGATTAAATGCGGTCCTAAATCTTTCAAAATTCCCGAACCTGAA
This sequence comes from Flavobacterium zubiriense, assembly GCF_041729725.1. Taxonomy (NCBI): domain Bacteria; kingdom Pseudomonadati; phylum Bacteroidota; class Flavobacteriia; order Flavobacteriales; family Flavobacteriaceae; genus Flavobacterium; species Flavobacterium zubiriense. The sequence goes on from NZ_JBCFQL010000016.1 coordinate 88,576, forward strand.
TTCACCGTTTCCTTATGCTGTTTTGGACTCAAAATAGGGTTGTAACGGTCAAAGTGGAATTCGGCTTCTACAATTTCACCCAGAGTGCCGTCTAATAAAATTTGGCGTACGGTTTTCAAATCGCTGTCCCATCTTCTGTTTTGGAAAACGGCCAACTTCAATCCTTTTTCTTGGGCTAAAGTTGCTAATTCCTGAGCTTCGGCAACTGTTGTAGTAAATGCTTTTTCGACAATGGCGTGTTTTCCTGCTTCCAAAACTCTTTTAGCATATTCAAAATGGGTATCAATTGGCGTATTTACAACTACCAAATCAATTTCGTCGTTTGCTAAAATTTCGTCAATAGACGCATAACTCTTCACATGAGGATAATCAACCTGAATTAATTTTTTGCTTCTTTCCCAGGAACCTAATAATTCAAAACCGGGATGTAATTCTAAAAATGGTGCTTGAAATACTTTCCCCGACATTCCATAAGAAAGTAAGGCTGCTTTTATTGTTTTCATATATTTAATTATTTTTTTTGACAATTTCTTCTTGCAATTTGAACACAGATTAAAAGGATTCAACAGATTAACATAGATTTTCTTAGCCACGAATGCTCGAATTATTTTAAAATCTTTGTAAACTTTGCGAAAACCTTTGCTCTCTTTGCGGTTAAAATATTTTACCGCAGATTCACAGATTACTTTTTTGCTCTTTCGTATTGTGGAGGCCAAGGAACATCGGTTGCTAATGCTTTTGCAAAATTTAATCCCAAATTAGGGTCGCGCAATGACTCTCTGGCAAACAAAACCAAATCGGCTTTTCCGCTCGTTAGGATTTCTTCTGCCTGATACGCTTCGGAAATTAAACCAACCGCTCCCGTTAAAATTCCAGTTTCTTTTTTAATTTTTTCAGCAAAAGGAACTTGGTAACCCGGTTCTAATGTAATTTTTTGATGCGAAACTGCTCCTCCCGAAGAAACATCAATTAAATCAACTCCTTTTTCTTTTAGGATTTTCGAAAGTGCGATAGATTCTTCACTATTCCAACCGCCTTCCGCCCAATCAGTGGCTGAAATTCGAACAAACAAAGGCAAATTAGCAGGCCATTCGGTTTGTACTGCCTCAAGAACTTCTATTGTTAAACGGATTCGGTTTTCAAAACTTCCGCCGTATTCATCCGTTCTGCTATTTGATAATGGCGATAAAAACTGATGATTTAAATAGCCATGAGCCGCATGAATTTCGAGTACTTCGTAACCTGCCTGAACTGCTCTTTTAGTTGCTGCTTTAAAATCGGAAATCACTTTTTGGATGCCGTTTTTATCTAAAGCAACTGGCGTTTCATCATCATGATACCCAATTGCCGATGGCGCTACGGTTTGCCATCCGCCTTGTGAAGCATCGAGTTTTTTATTTCCTTTCCAAGGGGATGAAACACTGGCTTTTCTTCCAGCATGTGCCAATTGAATTCCCGGAACAGCATTTTGACTTTTGATAAAAGCGGTAATCACTTTCAGTTTTTCGATATGTTCGTCTTTCCAGATTCCTAAATCTTCGGGCGAAATTCGGCCTTCGGGAGCCACCGCAGTCGCTTCCTGAATAATTAATCCCGCTCCGCCGCTGGCACGACTGCCCAAATGCACCAAATGCCAGTCGTTAGCAAAACCATCTGTTGATGAATATTGGCACATTGGAGAAATAACAATTCGGTTTTTAAGAGTAGTATCTTTAATTTGTATAGGAGAAAATAATTGAGAAGCCATACTATTTATTTTTTAGAGAAACGTAAAGTTACACTTCGAAAAGCAAAATGAAAATTATTAACAAACATTTATTATGGAGTAAAATTCTAAACCTTTGCAACTAAAACATAAAACCTTACTTTTGTGCATCATATTAAGAACCAAAACTAAAAAATGGAGATCATTATCAAGCTTTCTCAATTCCTATTGAGTTTATCATTACTGATTATATTACACGAATTAGGGCATTTTATTCCTGCCAAATTATTCAAAACCAGAGTCGAAAAATTCTATTTGTTTTTTGACGTAAAATATTCGTTGCTTAAAAAGAAAATTGGTGAAACCGAATACGGAATTGGATGGTTACCGCTAGGTGGTTATGTGAAAATTTCTGGTATGATTGACGAGAGTATGGACAAAGAACAGATGGCTTTGCCTCCACAACCTTGGGAATTTCGTTCTAAACCAGCCTGGCAACGTTTGATTATTATGTTGGGTGGCGTTACAGTCAACTTTATTTTGGCTTTCATTATTTATATTGGGATGGCATTTGCTTATGGCGATACTTATATTGCTATGGAAGATTTCAAAGACGGACTTTTGATTGAAAATCCTGCCATGATTAATGCGGGTTTTAAAACAGGAGATAAAATTCTTGCAGTTGATGGTACTGAAATTGTCAAATTTGATAATGACATCAACATGGAAATTGCAATGGGAAAAGAGATTCTTATTGAAAGAAACGGTGCGCAACAAACAATTAAAATGCCAACTGATTTTATTGATCAATTATCTAAATTTGAAAAAGGATCAATCGTTTCTATAAGAATGCCGTTTGTAATTGGTGCTATTGCTGAAGATTCTAAAAACACGGCTTTACAACCCAAAGATATTTTGCTTTCATTAAACGGTCAAAAAACAAAATATTTTGATGAAGCTAAAACTATCCTTGACAACAACAAAGGAAAAACAATCCCTGCAACTATTTTACGTGACCAAAAAGAAACACAAGTCAACGTTATAGTAAACAAAGAAGGAATGCTAGGCGTACAGCTTGGAGGTTTAGGAATGGATTCTTTAGAGAAATTAGGCTATTATAAAGTAAGTACTCAAAAATTCAGTTTCATAGAATCTATACCTGTTGGAATTGAAAAAGGAAAAAATCAATTAGTAGGTTACGGAAAACAATTGAAAATGATTTTCAATCCTGATACTGGAGCTTACAAACAAGTAGGAGGATTTGCAGCTATTTATAATATTTTTCCAAGTACGTGGAGCTGGGAAGTGTTTTGGACCATTACCGCTTTGTTATCGATTATGCTTGGTGTAATGAACTTATTGCCTATTCCGGCACTAGATGGAGGTCATGTAATGTTTTTATTATACGAAATTGTTTCTGGTAAAAAACCAAGTGACAAATTCCTAGAGAATGCACAAATGGTTGGTTTTGTTTTACTTATCACATTGTTAGTATTTGCTAATGGAAATGACATTTATAAAGCGATTGTAGGCAGGTAAAAAAAATCGAAATTTTTTTCATTTTTTGTTTGCTACATTGAAAAAACGTCTTATATTTGCAACCGCTTAGACAAACAAACACAACGTTCTTACTAAGCACACAAACATACCTGTACACATGTAAACTTATATAGTTTCCTTCTTAGCTCAGTTGGTTAGAGCATCTGACTGTTAATCAGAGGGTCCTTGGTTCGAGCCCAAGAGAGGGAGCTTCCTAGAGAAAGCCTTTACAGCAATGTAAAGGCTTTTTTGTTTTTACAGGTTAAACATAGGTCAAACATTTCCAATTCTTCTTTATCTTTTTCTCTATATTTATTCCAAAATCAAAAGTATGCTTGGAATTACAGAAAGTACAACAGAATCCCCTTTAGAATTTTTCAATCAACTTCTTTTCTTTGATGGACTCAAATTAGTCCTAGGTAGTTTCTATACTGAAAATTCATTCACTAAGGGATATAAGTTTATTAATGAAGAAAACCGTGAGTTTACATTTACTGCTTGGGTACATAAAGATGATATCTCTGATATGATTCATATTGAGAATTACTTAGCAAGAGTTCTTAAATTCAATACCAAACTAGCTTTTGATTCACTTAATAAATCACTTGTAAAAATGGAAGAGATGGAGGCGAATAAATTCCTTATCCACCAATTGAATCTATTATATTCCTTGATAGTAAAATATGACACTGACGAAAACAATACTTATCCTGAAATAAGAACCGAGTTGATTTCTATAATTTCTTACATTAACATAAGATACTCCCATTACCAATTAACCCATAAAGCTTTCAGAAAACTTACTAACAATCCTGATAGCATATTTTCTTTTTTTCAAGTTAAATCAGAAATTACTAATTCTTTTTTTGAGAAACTTTATGATGTTGCTATAAGTTTAGATTTAATAGATGATGTCGAAACTTCAGAAGATTTATTTAATGAAGTTTTTACCTCTACTAAGCCAGAACCCGAAAGTAAAATTCACTTTATTAAACCTAACGCAAATGTTGCATTCTTTCTTAAAGAAATAGAATCTTTTTTTGAAAACTTTAATTCAACTACAATTGAAAAAAGCAGGAGTTTTTTAAATAAACAAGGTAAAATTTTGACCAGTACCGATCTATATACTGCACTTTCAAGAAATAAAGACAAACAGAATACTGACCTTATCAAAATTCAAAACGAAATCAATTTACTTAAAAAGCAGTATTTGAAATAACCTTACATTTCATCTTACACTCTCCTTACACTCCATTGACGCCCCTTTTTTCATTGCATTTCTTTGTGGCTTAATCAGGATATGTTAATCATATCCATAAACTATAAAAGCAATGGAAATTTACAATGAAATCCTTTCTAAGGAACATTTGTTAGAATTATTGAAAAAAGTTCAAGATGAGTCAAGAAAGTTACAATATCTAAAAGAAGAGATGTTGAATTTAGAAGAGGCAATGCATTATTTAAGTTTATCAAAAAGTAAGTTGTATGACAAAATTTCTAATGATGAAATCCCATTCTATGCTAATGAAGAAAAGAGAATTCTTTTTAGAAAATCAGAACTTGATTATTGGATTTTTTCAGGTGAAGTTTCAACCACAGAAAACTTTGACAAAGTAGTTAGTGCTTTTTTAAGCAATATTACCAATTTTTAATCTAAAGGGTTCTATTCTTTTGTTTTAAGGCTGTCATGAATACTATATTTAATCTTGATTAGCCATCTTACATTTTACCTTACACTTTTGCTTACACCCTCATTACACTTTTGGAATGAGGGTTTTTTTATGCGCTTAATTTGCTTCAATATAAATAGAGATATGCGCATATCCATAACCTAAACAGTGATGGAAATTATCCTAAAAAAATTAGAAAAATTAGAAGTCTTAATTAAGAGACAGTACATTTTAAGCAAAGAGATTTTATCTCTTGAAGAAGCGGCAGCTTATCTGCAATTATCAAAATCTTGTCTTTATAAAATGACAAGCAATAAAGAGATATGTTTTTATGTACCAGGGGGTAAAAAGATATATTTCCGCAGAACTGAGCTTGATAGTTGGGTTCTCAATAGTAAAGTAAGCTCAGTTAACGAGTGTGATTTAGAAGTAGAAAATTATTTGGGAAGAACTAAAAAATCTAGGTCATGATAGATTTTGTAAGGTTATTCTACAGAGACAAATTTAGATTAGAAAATCATGTCTTATCCGAAGGAAATTTTAATACAGTTAATACAGTAATGGATTATCATACTGGGGAAGTTAAATATCCATATACAACTAATGTAGGTTCAATGGATGTAGGTATTTCTAAAAATTCAGGATATGTAAAAAATTCATTGCATAAACTGCACAATTTCAATGCTACTGGAGATGAGCAAAATCATAACAACTTCAGTTATTCAACTGTATGTGACACCATTGATTTTTTGTCAAAAAAAATAGTAGATGCAAATTCGACAAAACTGACACAATTAGAATTTGGGATTAACATTGTAATAGACAAACTGCCTGAATTACTTGTAAGACGAAATTTCTTAATGCACAAGCTTGAAGGAGGTTCAAGTAATGATTATCGTGGTAAAGGTGAATTAAAACAGTTCAGTCACAATAATTACTTTATAAAGGTTTATGATAAAGGAAAACAGTTTGGCTTAGGAGAGAACATACTCAGATTTGAAATCAAATTTATTAAAGCTAAGGAGTTTCAGGCTCTTGGGGTATCTAATCTTGAAGACTTAAAATCCAAAGGAAATCTTAGAAGACTTTTTATGTATTTACTTAAAAGATTCGATGAGTTAACAATAGTAGATGATTTTGATGAGGCTTCAATCTTAGAAAAAAACGACTATGATAAGTTGAGCAGATATACCAACCCAATATTTTGGACTGAAGAAATCAGAGGTAAGCATCAGCAAACCAAATCTAGACATAGAAAAGAATTTGAAAGACTTCTTGAAAAGAATGATTTGTTGAACACAAATTGTTATCTGCGAAAATTACTAATCCAAAAATTCATTTACCTAATTAATCATTAATTCAAAATGTGACAAATTCTACACTTTGTATATAGGGAATTTGTCACATTACAAAAAAATAAAAAAATGGCAAGTATAAAAATATTATTGAGAGACAAAGCATCAAAAGAAGGATTGTTTCCTGTAGTTCTAAAAATCATAAAAGACAGAAAACCTAAACTGATTTCCTTAGGTATGGAATGCATAAAGAAAGATTGGGATGAAACTAATGCACAATTTAAAAAGAGTCATCCAAACCATGTTCAAAGAAACAGAGTACTCCTAAAACTAAAAGAAAAAGCTTTTAAAGTAATTGATGAATTCAATATTGAAGAAATTGACTTTACACTTACTCAATTTGAAAACAAATTTAGAGGTAAAAAAGATAGTAATACATCTGTAAGAACATTTTGGGAGGATAAGATTGCTGATTTAAACAAAGCTGGAAGAACTGGAAATGCAAGAGCCTATTTAGACACTATGAATTCCTTCTACAAGTTTGCTAAAAACAATCAATTGAAATTTAGGGACATTTCTGTTGAAATGCTTGACAAATACGAAACTCACTTAAGAGCTACTGGAAGCAAAGATGGTGGAATTGGAGTGAGAATGAGAGAATTGAGAGCATTGTATAATGATGCAATTAAAAGAGGAATAGTAGATGAAAAGCACTATCCATTTAAAGCTTACAAAGTTTCAAAGTTAAAAGGTTCAGGAATAAAGAAAGCTCTATCAAGAGCTGAGATTCGAAAAATTGAAGATTTAGATGAGTTCAAGTATCCTCATTTAGCAGAGTCAAAAAAACTCTTTTTGTTTTCTTATTATACATCTGGCATCAATTTCTTTGATATTATGAAATTAAGATGGAGTAATGTACAAAATGGAAGAATTGTTTATACCCGTTCTAAAACTAAAGGTAATTTCAGTGTAAAAATCCTGGAACCTGTCAGAATCATTCTGGAAGAATACAAGCATATAAACACCAAAACTGACTATGTATTTCCCATACTATTAAAGGAAGGCTTAACACCTATTCAGATTGAGAATAGAAAAGCAAAAACGCTGAAAAAATTCAATAGTGACTTAAAAAAAATTGCTGAAATACAGGAGATAGAAAGTACCGTTACAAGCTATGTTGCAAGACATAGCTACGCTACTAATCTTAAGGAATCTGGAGTATCAATAGATATGATAAGTCAATCTATGGGGCATCAAAATGTTGGAATAACTACTGCTTATTTAAAAGATTTTGACAATAATGTTATTGATGATGCTAATGAAAAACTATTGCAAGAACCCTCACCTATTTATAATGCAAAAAATAAAATAAGGGTGTCTGCTTAGTGAACCTTATTTCATTTCAAACTTTAAAATTATAAATATTAATCTTTAAAATTATAAATCATGGAATTAAAAAAATCAGCAAGAAGCAAAGCCAAAATTAAAATGGCTTTGCAAGCTCCATCAGGGGCAGGGAAAAGTTACAGTGCTTTATTATTAGCTCAAGGTCTAACCAATGGAAACCTTTCTAAAGTAGCTATTATAGATACAGAAGCAGGTTCAAGTAATCTGTATGCTCATATAGGTAGTTACAATGTTCTGAACCTGGAGTCTCCTCATTCTCCTGAAAGATATATTGAGGCAATAGACTTATGCATTAAGTCGGGGATGGAAGTGATAATTCTTGATAGCATCAGCCATTGCTGGGATTTCTTATTGGATTATCATGCTTCCCTTACTGGAAACTCATTTACAAACTGGAACAAAATAACTCCAAGACAAAAAGCATTTGTAGAAAAAATTCTTCAAAGTGATGTTCATATCATTTGCACAATGCGCGTAAAACAAGACTATGTGTTGAGTGAAAGAAACGGGAAAATGGTTCCTGAAAAAGTAGGTCTGAAGGCAATCCAAAGAGATGAGATTAGTTACGAATTTACCATAGTATTTGACATCGATTATAAACATTTTGCAACTGCTTCTAAAGATAGGACTAACTTGTTTGAAGGAAAGCCTCAATTTGTTATTAACTCGAATACAGGTAAAAAGATTTTAGACTGGTGCAACAGCAACATGACTAAAGGAGAACTACAGGTAAAAGTAAATGAGTGCAATAGTCAATCTGAACTTTTAGTCCTTTATAATGAAAACCTAGAGTTGGCTAAAACTATTGAACAGGACTTTATAGCCAAGAAAAATCTTTTACAAGAACTAACTTCAAAAGTATCATCAAATGGAAATAGAACTCACTGAAATTAGAAAAGGGGAAACTCTTTCGATTTCACCTGGAATCCCTAAAGATATAATATCTACACAAACACACTCCAATACTTCTTTTATTGAATCTAATTTAGAAAATACAAGTACAAATTTTGGAGAATATGAAAAAGTTTTTCTTGAACCTGTAGATATTACTAATTTAAATGCTCCAGGTGCTACACTAGAATTTTCAAATAGTATACAAAAATCACCTTTCATCGAGGCTAACACAGAAGAGGTTAGCCTTTTTCATTTAAAAGAAAAATGCGTGATACCTGTATTCACCAAAGACAATGAAATTACATTGAGCCATCAGGAGTTTATAGAAACCGCATTGTCAGCTATTAGTAAGATGTTCCCAAATGAAAATGTGGACACTCCTGAAATCAGAGTAAGCCACCAAATTAAAGGCAGAACACCTGATGCTTTACATATTGCTGCTAAAGATTTGCAAGAGCATCAGAGAACTTCTTATTTTGAGAGGATGGCTTTTATTGTAAGAATTCCGGGTATAACTGAAACCATAAATGGGAACAAGTTGTCACTCACAATAGGAGGTGTTAGAAGCTACAACCTAGAGAACCTTTATAACAAGAAAACTTATGAAAAGTTTAAATTCTTCATAGGTTTCCAAAATATGGTATGCTGTAATCTTTGTGTAAACACAGATGGTTTCCAGAGTGAGATTAGAGCCATGAGTTATTTAGACCTAGAGGATAAAATGCTTCAAGTAATACAGGGTTATAATGCAAATCAGCATTTAAGCACTATGAAAAGCCTAGTTGACTATTCTCTTTCTGAAAGGGATTTTGCTCAAATTATTGGCAAAGCAAGATTGTACAATTACCTACCTAAAAAAGAGAAGGCTCTAATACCTGAGCTACTCTTGAATGATGGTCATATAAGTACAGTAGCTAAGGATTACTACCAAGATGAAAGTTTTTGCAGAAACGCTAATGGTGATATAAGTATGTGGGAGTTTTATAATTTGTTGACTGGCTCTAATAAGACCAGTTATGTTGACACTTTCCTTGAAAGAGGAGTGAATGCCTTCAGCTTTTCTGAAGGTGTCTCAGATGCACTAAGTGGTAGTTCTAACTACTCTTGGTTTTTGAGTTAAAAAGAACCCAATCCCTATCATTAGGGATTGGGTTTATATTATTTTATCACAGCCTTTAATATCCCTTGGTCTTTTGCTTTTTAATAAATAGCAAAATTTTTCATCATGAGAAATAGCTATGTAATTTGATTTACTCTTTTTATCTAAGAGGTCTGATTCTTTGATTAATCTAACTTTCCAATTAGGCATACTTGTTGGAGGATTAAATTTTTCAATAATTTGTGAAATTTCATCATTAGTTAATTGAATAATTAATTTTTTCATATAAACGGAATACTCAGTATTGTATATGTAATATTCTAGTTCTCTATAGTTATCAATTAAACATCTTTTGTTCGCATCACCAACATACCAGTATGACCACCAATAGCCATAAAAATTATAGTTCCCACCCACTTCAATTGTTAATAATGCTCTTCTAATGTCATTTGAAACTTTATCATTGCTTTCGTCATCAAAATATTTTTTGATTACATTATAAACTTTATTAAAATTAATTAAATCAAAGCTTTCAGGATTGTTTTCATATTGAATGCATTTCAAAGCAAAAGAAATTCTCCCTTTGAAAAAGTTCAAGTCTTCCATAGAGTTTATGTCATCTTTGGAATCTGATGAAAAAATAATTAGTTTAGATTTAACTAATTCTTCTTCAATTTGTTCTTTTGCAAATGTTGAATTTAATTTTTGCTTAGTACTTAAATGATTGTAAATATCTCCTGAGCCTTCTGATAATTCTGAAATTAAATTAATAACACCATCAAATGTTTCTGGACTTCTAATAATATCCGGTCTATTACCTCCTTTTTCTACACTTCCTCGTGAGAGAATATTTCTAATAACTCTAAACCAATCTTTAAGATGTTCTTTATTTATTTCATTGTTTTTTAATAAATATTCTGTAAGAG
>NZ_JBCFQL010000017.1:0-87659 GCF_041729725.1 Flavobacterium zubiriense
TTAATCTCCGCAGATTCATTCATATAATGTAAATTTATAAAATCTGTAAACAAGTCAGATTTTATAAATTTTCCCACAAAGAAAAGCGGATAGTCTAAAGTAGAATTTATTTGTTGAGCCATAAGTCAAAATTAAAATAAAAATTAATGTTTGACCTATGTTTAACCTATGAAAACAAAAAAGCCTCTACATTGCTGTAAAGGCTTGATTTTAAAAGTGGTCCCACCTGGGCTCGAACCAGGGACCACCTGATTATGAGTCAGGTGCTCTAACCAGCTGAGCTATAGGACCAGTTAAGAGGTTGCAATATTACTACTATTTTTTGGTTGCTCCAAATATTTTTGACTTAGTTTTTTATACTACTTTAATATTAGAAAAAGTCTCAGCAGAAACGTACTGATTATTAGAATTGTACCATTCTAATAATAATCATTTAATATTTTGGCACAATTCTATCAAAACACCATTAGTAGTTTTTGGATGTAAAAAAACTACCAATTTATTATCTGCTCCTTTTTTAGGAATTTCATTCAAAATAGTAAACCCTTCTTTTTTTAGTCTTTGCATCTCCTCTTCAATATTATCCACTTCAAAAGCAATATGATGGATCCCTTCTCCTTTTTTAGCTATAAATTGAGCAATAACACTATCTTCAGAGGTTGCCGCCAAAAGCTCTATTTTATTAGTATCACTTTTAAAAAATGAAGTTAAAACCCCTTCGCTTTCTACTTCTTCTTGTTTATAGGGAGCAACGCCTAATAATTTCTCGAACAATGCATTCGAAACAATCATGTCTTTTACAGCAATACCTATATGATCTATTTTTTTCATTTGACTAAAATATTATTGATTAACATAGGTATTAAAATAACCACATTCTCTAATCACATCCTGATAATATTTAGTATCTGAATATTCATTTTGCAAAAGCTTAAATCCATTCCAGGCTAAAAAATTCACTTTATCTCCATAATAACTCCAGTAATCTTTATTTTGAAAATAATACCTATCATTGTAAAAATCATTTCGCTCGCATTTTGCTAATAAATAAATACATTTTGCTTTTTGCTCTTTGTTGGTTGCAGCAGCTAAAGCCTTTTGATAATACATTTTCGAAACTGAACAATCCACAATCATTTTTTTAATCGATTCTCTAAAATAGGTCGGACTAGAACCATAACCTACAATACTGATTTCATAAAACGTTCGCGCATTACCAAAATGAGAAATGTTATAAAAAGCGTTACCTAGCAACAAACTATTATTATAAACATCTTCATTTTTAGCTACTTTATCCTGCATTTCTTTTATTAAAGTTAAAAATTGTATTTGAGTAAACTTTCTTTTTTGATAAGCCGCATGCTCACAGTCGTGGCAATCTTTTATGTTTCCATTAAACGAATTTCCTAATAAAATATAATGCTGTATGCTATCTGTTTCTTTCATAAAAGCAATCGCTTCAGGGATTTTATTAGCAAAAGTTGCTTTTACTGCTTGAAAAGCACTAATGTCTCTTAGTTTTAGCCCATAAATACTTTCGGCAATTTTTTCCATCTCTGTCTTATTCGACTTTAACAGAAAACCTTTCATTGCTTGCAAGTTTTGTTCCTTATCATAAAAAGAATTTTGCTTTCCTGTATAATCGTAATTGGATAGCGAAAACAACTCAGCCATAACCTCATTTTTTTGTGTTTCATACAAAGAAGACAAATACGTCTTACTCCAACTAGACGCATTTTGGTAACGAAAATCTTCTAGATTTTTATTTGGCAGTTCGTGGTATAACCAATTCAAATCTTTTAAAATAGTTTTTTCGGAAGCAGAATTAATCTGTGTTATTTTATTCAAATTATTTACAAATCGCAACAATCGCAACTGACTGGAAGCTAATTCTGTTTTTGGTAATTGGGTTTCAACAGCAGCATAAATTTCATCTGCTTTAGTATAATTTCCATTCAAAGTTTGTAAATATCCCAGAGCTACACTCCACAAATACGGTTCGTTCGTGCTATTTGAAGCAGCAATTTTCGAAACTAAATCAAAAGTAGTGTGATCCAATTTTGATTTTTGCAGTTTTTTATTTTCGGCAACAGATTTCTCCTTGTAATTCGGTTGCATTTTATTTTCCTGATTATTAATTAATCGAGTCAATAAATAATTTAGATGTTCGCTTGACGGATCTAATTCGAAAATTTTAGCAATTGCCGTTTCTTCATCTTTATAATAGCCATGAATAGCCCAAAGTGCCGCTTTTTCGGGATTGGTTTTTGCCAATGCTAAAGATTGATTCCAATCGGCCTCATCCTGCGGGCGAAAACTATATGCTGCCACAACACGCATTTCCGGACATTTATCAAAAACCTGGCTGTACAAATAATTAGAAGTGGAATAATTTTTTTGCTTATGATGAATCCCCGCCAAATAACTAACTGCTCTATAATACAAAGTGTTTTTAGGAACTGCAGCCGCAGTCTTATTAAAAAAATCGATGGCTTTTTGCTTATCGTCACTATAAAAATAGGCTTTGATGGTTTGAAACCAATACCTGTTTTTTAGAAACACATCTTTTGTTTTATTGTATTTATTTTCAAGTTCATCAATTATTTCCAAGTTCGCAAAACTCTTGTAAACAACTGGATCATAACTCCAACTATTTTCTACAACAGAAACATCTTCAACATGCTGAGCCAAATACAAAAAGTTGATAAACTCTTTAGTCTTTGCATCTTTCAAATCTATTTTTGAAGCAAAACCTATAGAAGATTCATTTTTATTCTTGGTCTTAAAAAAGAAATACAATTCCTCAACCTTAATCTTTCTATTATTATCCAATAAAAAAGACTTAACCTCGTCAGGATTCATTTTGTCTTTTAAATACAATTGCCAGTCAGATACAATTTGATCGTTAAAACGCGAGTTATGTTCGTCATCAAAACCAATTTTATAAAAAACTTCTCCCGACAAAAACAACGGCGAATAGGATTTGTCCACAAAAATCTCTGGTGTAAAATTAGAATTGTAATACCAATCTTCAAACCAGTCACCACCACCACAAGCATAAATCACACTGTAAGTAAACAATAATACAGTACTAAAAACAAGAAACAACTTGTTCAAAAATAGTTTTTTCATAATTTTTTATATTGAATTCGTCTAAGTCGTAAAAAATAATTTCTTTAGGTTGTACTGCTGAATTTTCGCTTAAATCTTCCGCCATTTCCTTTAAATCCTTCTTCGAAATGGCTTCAATTTTTAATTCATCTCCTTTTTTATAAAAAGTTCCATTTCGATAATTAGAAGTAGTGACAACAAAATTTGTTTCGTCTTCTAACGTAAATTTTTTATCTTTTTGTAAATCTAAAACACTCATTTTACTTCGCAATCCTATTACTTTATTATTTCGAATATGAATTCCCCAGGAATAAATAGGCAAAGCAAAATTTAGAGCCAACGGATATTTTTTCAAACTTTTAATATAACGTTCGGCAATGCTTCTGTCGTATATTGAATTTGGAGCATTTACAGCAATATTTCCCATATTATAATACATCAAAACTCCCGAATCTACATTCGGAATAGCAGTTTTTTCGAAATATTTAATTTGGTGCAAACGAATGGTAGCCGATAATTTTTTATTCGACATTCGCTTGAAAGCTTCCATAAATTGCAAATAATTATCCTTGCTATTCAACGTCCAATCGCAATCTATTTGAATTTCATTGCACGAAAATCCGTTTTTAGTATTTATTAGATTTACAAAATCGAAAGTTTGTTTAGCTAATTTCTCAATATCTAAATTAGACTTTAACATCACTTTATTTTTGATAAAAACTACTGGAACAATTTCCTTTATATTTGGTTTTTCGAGAAAATGAATCGGACTTACCGGAAAAGCTTCCTCTGTTTTTGGATGCAAATCAATATCAAAATACCGTATGTAAATTTTTTGAACCGCATTATCTTCTACTGTTTCTTTTTCTAATTTCGACAAAGAAAAATTAGTTTTCCAATAATAGAAAGAAACAACAGGATGCTCTTTTCGACTACACGAAACAGTAAACAAAAACAACATCAGATAAAGAAAATATTTTTTCAAAAAAGAGGAATTAAAATAAGCCTAACAAATGTAAGAAATTCAATCAAACTAACTAGAGTAAATTCAAATTGGATTCCCAATAATTCGCTAAAAAATTTCGCTTAGCGAAAATATAATCGTTATTTTGTACAATTAAATTTTCATTATAATCATGTTGAAAAACACCTCAAAATACATTTTATTTTTATTCGCAGTTTTAATTTTTAGTTGTGCCAAAAGAGGAAGTATTACTGGCGGACTAAAAGACACCATTGCTCCAAGTTTAAGAACAAGTTTCCCTGAGAATTTCAACACTAATTTCAAAGACAAACAAATCAAATTAGAATTTGACGAAATTGTAATTCTAAAAAACATTAGAAAACAATTAGTGATTTCGCCGCCAATGAAAAATGACCCGTTAATTTTACCTACAACTGCCAGCAAAATCATTACTATAAGAATCAAAGATACTTTGGAACCCAACACAACCTACAGTTTTAATTTTGGACAAAGTATAACGGATAATAATGAAGGAAATCCATTAAATCAGTTTAAATACGTGTTTTCAACTGGAGATTACATTGACTCTTTAGCCATTGGTGGAAAAGTAAAATATGCTTACGAAAAAGAACCAGAATCCTTTATTTCGGTAATGCTTTATGAAGTGAATGATGCATATAATGATTCTATTATTTACAATGATCCTCCAAGATATATAACCAATACTTTAGACAGTTTAAAAACCTTTCGTCTGGAAAATCTTAAAGCAGGAAAATATAAATTAATTGCTATAAAAGATCTTAACAGCAACAATAAGTTTGATCCAAAAACGGAAAAAATTGGTTTTATCAAAGATTTTATTACTGTACCAAACGACACTTTATACGAAATAGAATTATTCCAGGAAAACATTCCTTTTAAAGCGTTTAAGCCAACTCAAGAAACAGCAAACAGATTATTGATGGGCTACGAAGGAACAATAGCAGACACGAATTCTATACCTAAAATCACACTTAAACACAACAACGATATACTACCTAACATTGTGACTAAAATGCCTAAAAAAGATTCGCTCCAAATTTGGTACAAACCCATAAAAACCGATTCTTTAAACGTAGAAGTTACTCAAAATAATTACAATAAAATATTTGCTTTAAAAACAAGAAGCCCAAAAAAGGACAGTTTGACAATCAATGCGATAAGCCCTATTAGCTTTAAAGATCTGTTTGGTTTAGAATCCTCAACACCATTGGTTAAATTTGACGAGTCAAAAATCAAATTAATCGATGCTGATTCTACCGATGTAAAATTCACTACCAAGTATGATGTGTTTACTCAAAAATTATTTTTTGATTTCAAAAAAGAAGTTGCTGAAAAATACACGATTAATATCCTTCCAGGTGCAATGACAGATTTTTACGACCAAACAAATGACACACTAAATTACCAAATAAGCACCAAGGAACTAGAAAACTACGGGAATTTAAAAGTAAAATTAGAAAATGTAAAATCATATCCAGTTATTGTCGAATTGCTAAAATCAACTGGAGATGTAGTTGTTAGCGAATATATCGAATCCGATACTGTGATTAGTTTCAATCTTCTGGATCCAGCTCAGTTTTCACTCCGTGCTATTTACGATACCAACAAAAATAAGAGATTTGATCCCGGAAATTTTTTAGAAAATAAATATGCTGAAGAAGTCATTTATTTTTCTGGAGAAATCGATGTTAGAGCTAACTGGGATGTGGAACAATCTTTTGACTTAAGCATTCCCTACACGCCTCCCATCAAAAAAGACGACAAGAACAAGAAGAATACACGATAACATTAAAGCAACTTAAACGAATCTTTATCGTTTAGAAAACCCATTTTATTTCTTGTATCAAGCATTTTTTCTCGATCTAAATCGATTAAAAACACATCTTCAGATTCATTAGGAACCAATATATAATCGCCTAAACAGTCTATTACCTGACTGTGTCCAGAATATTGATGTTCATTCCCATCAACTCCTATTCTATTCACTCCAACCACATAACTCATGTTTTCGATAGCACGGGCTTTCAGTAGTGCGTCCCAGGCATTGATTCGCTTTTCTGGCCAACTCGCCACATACAGTAACAAATCATAATTTTCAGTATTTCTGGAAAAAACTGGAAAACGCAAATCATAACAAACCATAGGGCAAATTTTCCAGCCTAAATAATCTATAATTAGTTTTTTATTACCAGCTGTGTATACCTTGTCTTCGCCAGCCATTGTAAACAAATGCTTTTTATCATAAAACTGAATTTCTCCCGAAGGAAAAACAAACAGCATTCTATTATAAAAATTTCCTGATTCTTCAATAACCACGCTTCCTGTAATAGCCGTTTTTTGGGCTTTCGCCAAAGATTGCATCCACAATACTGTTTCGCCTTGCATGGTTTCAGCAACAGCGCCAGGATTCATAGTGAAACCAGTAGAAAACATTTCAGGAAGAATAACTAAATCTATTTTTTTAGTAATAGCATTGATTTTTTCTTCGAAATAGTTTCTATTCGCTTTTGGGTTCTCCCAAAATAAAGAGGATTGAATAAGTGCGATTTTCATAACAAAAAAGGTTGTTTCACAAAGATACACAAAGTTTCCACAGAGAGGCACAGAGTTTATTTTGTCAAAATCATATGTAAATTTTATTTTACTAATTGATTATTTAGTCCACTTTTATCATTTTTCAAAAATCCTTTTGATCTTATATCAGAATTTAAAAACACCGAGTTCTGCAACATTTTAAGTATCACATTTAAACATACTATAAACAATATCCCTGATTGAAAATAAGTTGTCAAATAATTAAGTTTAGGGTAATAAGACAGAAATAAACAAGTACCCATTATATATACAAAAAACAGAGCAAATTTTATCCTTTCGCTTTTTGTATTAATTTTAATATCTTTTTTATCCAATAATTTCTCTACTAATAAAGTATCAATAACAGTTTGCATTTGCTCTTTTTCTAAAACCAATCCTCTTTGCTTTATCCTTCCCGACTCTAGGATTGAAATATTTACAATATTATAAGATAATTTTTTTTCGATTTTTATATTAATAATAGCATCAATATTTACAACAGGAGATCCTGAACCAAACAACATAGTATTTACTGCTGAAACCAAATAAAGAAAAACAAAAGTTCCACAAAAAAATGCCAAAGCTATATTTCCAACAGAATAGAAATAAATTCCAATAGCTGTAAATAGAGGGATACCAATTAAAAACACCATTAATGTTCTAAAAACATAAGTTACCGATTTTCTATAATCATCAACTAAATTAATTTCGGGAGTTTTACTAAAAACCAGTTTGTCATTAAAAAAATGTACGTATTCGTGTTTTGTTTTTAGAACTATTTTAGGTGTTTCTTTTTCAGATGTAAAACCTAACAATTCATCTGGAGCAACTTCTAAAACAGCTGCTATTCTTTTTAGTGTTTCACCTGTAGGTATTGTTTCGCCGTTTTCAACTCTTTGAACGGTTCGTAATGACAAACCAGCATTTTTGGCTAACTCATCTTGTGATAAAGCTTTTCTTTTTCTTAATTCTTTTACTCCTTGAGCTAAATTTTGGTTTTCCATAAATCAATTGAATATTCCTCCAAAAATAAGCGAAATCTAGTATAATTAATGAAATACTATTATGTCATCTTTACGTCATTTTCATTTATGCAGAGATTTCGGGTGAGGGATAGTAGTGAAAATCCTTTTATGTAATGTAGTGAAATAAAAGATTGTAACGAATAGCCCGACCGATGTCTCGTCTTTTGGGACGACACGAAAGACACCCCAAAATAAAAAAACGCATCCAAATCAATGAATGCGTTTTTTGAACTATAATTTCACTTTAAGACTTTCGACTAAAGACTTTTGGACTATTTTATTATCCTTTCAAACTAGCTGAAAGATATTCTCTGTTCATACGAGCAATGTTTTCTAGAGAAATTCCTTTTGGACATTCTACTTCACAAGCTCCAGTGTTCGTACAGTTACCAAAACCTTCGTCGTCCATTTGGCTTACCATGTTCAATACACGATCAACTGCTTCTACCTGACCTTGTGGTAATAAAGCAAATTGAGAAACTTTTGCAGCAACAAATAACATTGCTGAAGAGTTTTTACAAGTAGCTACACAAGCTCCACATCCAATACAAGTTGCAGCATCAAAAGCAGCATCAGCATCTTGTTTGTTAACTGGAATTGTATTGGCATCGATAGTGTTTCCTGATGTATTTACCGAGATAAATCCTCCTGCATGCTGGATTCTGTCAAAAGAGCTTCTGTCAACTACTAAGTCTTTTACAACCGGGAAAGCAGCTGCACGGAATGGCTCGATAGTAATAGTATCTCCATCCTTGAACATACGCATGTGCAATTGACAAGTAGTAACTCCTCTATCCGGACCATGAGCTTCTCCATTGATGAATAAAGAACACATTCCGCAAATTCCTTCGCGACAATCGTGGTCAAAAGCTACTGGCTCTTCACCTGCATTGATTTGTTGTTCGTTGAATACGTCAAGCATTTCAAGGAATGACATATCAGGTTCAATTCCGTCGATTTTATAATCGACCATTGCTCCTTTATCTTGGGCGTTTTTTTGACGCCATATTTTTAATGTAAGTTTCATACTGTTTTAGTTTGAAAGTCATAAAGTCGAATGTCTAAAGCCTGTAACTTTGGACTAGGGACTTTGGACTAATTACTATTTATAACTTCTTTGAACTAGTTTAATGTTTTCGTAATTCAGTGGTTCTTTGTGCAACACTGCATCACTTGGTTTTCCTTTGTATTCCCAAGCTGCAACGTATGCAAAGTTCTCGTCATCACGAAGTGCTTCTCCTTCTTCTGTTTGGTACTCCTCACGGAAGTGACCTCCACAAGATTCATTACGGTGTAAAGCATCTTTAGCAAACAATTCTCCTAATTCTAAGAAATCGGCAACACGAATTGCTTTTTCTAATTCTTGGTTAAATCCTTTGTCAGTTCCAGGTACTCTTACATCTTTATAAAACTCTTCGCGCAAAGCAGCAATTTCTTCAATAGCTTCGTTCAATCCTTTTTCGTTACGAGCCATCCCTACTTTATTCCACATAATTTTTCCTAATTTTTTGTGGAAGTGGTCTACTGAATGCGTTCCTTTATTATTCATAAATTTAGCAATCAATTCTTTTACACTTTTTTCAGCTTCTTCAAACTCAGGTCTATCAGTAGAAATTTCTCCCATTTTGATATCCGGAGCTAAATAATCTCCAATAGTGTAAGGCAATACGAAATAGCCATCAGCCAAACCTTGCATTAAAGCAGAAGCTCCCAATCTGTTTGCTCCGTGATCAGAGAAGTTAGATTCTCCAATAGAGAAACAACCAGGGATTGTAGTCATCAAGTTATAATCAACCCAAGTTCCACCCATGGTGTAGTGAACCGCTGGGTAAATCATCATTGGTGAAGTATAAGGATCCTCATCTACAATTTTATAATACATTTGGAACAAGTTCCCGTATTTACTTTTTACAATTTCAGTACCTAATTTAGTTACTAATTTAGTATCATTAGCATCTAAACCTTTTACATAAGCAGCTTCTTTTCCATAACGTTGAATTGCCGCAGCAAAATCCAGGTAAACTGCTTCACCTGTTTTGTTAACACCAAAACCAGCATCACATCTTTCTTTTGCAGCACGAGAAGCTACGTCACGTGGTACTAAGTTACCAAAGGCTGGATATCTTCTTTCTAAGAAATAATCTCTATCTGCTTCCGCTAAATCAGTTGCTTTTTTCTTCCCTTCACGAATAGCTTTTGCGTCTTCTAATTTTGCAGGAACCCAGATACGTCCGTCATTACGAAGCGACTCAGACATCAAAGTTAATTTTGACTGATGATCTCCAGAAACTGGGATACATGTTGGGTGAATTTGCGTATAACAAGGGTTTGCGAAGAAAGCTCCTTTTTTATGGATTTTCCAAGCTGCAGTAGCATTCGATCCCATTGCATTAGTTGATAAGAAGAAAACGTTTCCGTAACCTCCAGATGCAATAACAACTGCATGAGCCGAATGTCTTTCAATTTCACCTGTAATCAGGTTACGAGCGATAATACCTCTTGCCTTACCATCAATTTTTACTAATTCTAGCATTTCATGACGGTTGTACATTTTAATTTTTCCACGACCAATTTGGCGGTTCATTGCCGAATAAGCTCCTAACAGTAATTGCTGCCCAGTTTGCCCTTGTGCATAAAATGTTCTGGAAACCAAAGTTCCTCCAAAAGAACGGTTGTCCAATAATCCACCATATTCTCGAGCCAATGGCACCCCTTGAGCCACACATTGGTCAATAATATTAGTAGAAACTTCAGCTAAACGGTGTACGTTTGCCTCACGAGCGCGGTAATCTCCACCTTTTACAGTATCATAAAACAATCTGTAAACGGAGTCACCGTCTCCTTTATAATTTTTTGCTGCATTGATTCCTCCTTGTGCTGCAATTGAGTGCGCACGACGAGGTGAATCCTGAAAACAAAATGCTTTTACGTTGTATCCTAATTCAGCTAAAGTAGCAGCTGCCGAACCTCCAGCTAATCCTGTTCCAACAACAATAATATCTAAATTACGTTTGTTAGCAGGGTTTACTAAATTAATATGATCTTTATAATTTGTCCATTTGTCCGCAATTGGACCATGTGGAATTTTTGAATCTAATGCCATTATAATTGAATATTAATGATTGAAATGATGAAATAAAGCTATAAATACGAATCCTAAAGGAACGATTACAGAAAACCATAATCCAAAATTTTTCATCCCTTTAGTGTATTTGTTATTTGCCCCTACTGATTGAAAAGAAGAACTAAATCCATGTTGTAAGTGTAATGATAACAACACAAAAGACAAAGAATACAAGCCAGTACGTACCGGACTTACAAATTTCTCAGCTAATTCATGAGCATATCTTGTCTCATCTGCTGGTCTAAACTCTACATACTTATAAACTATCTCTGGAAACCAGAAATCATAAAAGTGTAAAGCTAAGAAAGCTAAAATAACTGAACCTGAGATAATCATGTTACGAGAAGCCCAACTTGCATTAGCAGCGCCATTGTAAGTTGCATACGCTATTGGTCTTGCTTTTTTGTTTTGAATATCCAAAACAAACCCCATGATAAAATGAAA
Source organism: Flavobacterium zubiriense (assembly GCF_041729725.1). Classification (NCBI taxonomy): domain Bacteria; kingdom Pseudomonadati; phylum Bacteroidota; class Flavobacteriia; order Flavobacteriales; family Flavobacteriaceae; genus Flavobacterium; species Flavobacterium zubiriense. The sequence goes on from NZ_JBCFQL010000017.1 coordinate 11,285, forward strand.
AACAACTCCCAAGATAAGTATCGGTTGCAATACAAACTGAATCAAAGGATTGGTCCCCATGAAATGAGAAATTGAATTAAAAACATCAGCACTAAACACTGAAGTCATATTAATAAAAAAATGCTGTGCTAGAAACAACATCAAAAAAAGTCCTGAAAGTGCCATAGCTACTTTTTTTGCTATTGACGATTTCAATAATCCAGATTTTGCCATAATATTTTAGAATATAATTTAAAAAGTACACAAAAATAAAGTAATTAGTAACGAACTACAACCTTTTCGTTCTTATTTAGAAACATTATAAAGTTTTAATGCAAAACATCCGAAAAGCTACAGCAAAAACAATTTAAAAAACTAACTATCAGTACATTAACAAAAATTAAACTAAAAGAAACAGCAAAATTCAGTAAATAAACAAATCAACAATAATCATTCAAAAGCCTAAAAAATATACATTTAATAATTTTTAGAATAAAATGCTTTTAAATCAGCAAAAAACACAAAAACACACTATTTTGTGTAGTTAAAAAAACAGCAATTCAAAAGGGGCATTTATCTTTGTAAATTCTAAAAAAATGAAAATGAAAACAGGAATTGACGCACTATCATTTGACGTAGCTAAATTACATTTACCCATAAAAACATTGGCTGAAGCCAGAAATATAGAGCCAGAAAAATTAGAAAAAGGTTTAGGATTAATCCAAATGACTTTGCCAGATGCGCATCAGGACAGTGTTGTTTTTGCAGCAAATGCTTTAACTAAACTGATTCAAAACAACGAACTTAACTTAACTGAAATTGCTCGCATTTATGTGGGAACCGAAAGTGGTATTGATAACGCAAAACCTATTGGTTCATTTCTAGTGGATTTAATGGAGCAAAAATTTGGCGAAAACACTTTAGCCGAATGCGATGTTGTCGATTTTACTTTTGCCTGTATTGGCGGTGTCGATGCGATGCAAAATTGCCTTGATTTCATCCGATTAAATCCTGATAAAAAAGCAATTGTTGTAACTACTGATATTGCAAAATACGATTTGAATTCCACTGGCGAATACACCCAAGGCGCGGGAGCAACAGCCATGTTAATCACCACAAACCCTAGAATTATTGCTTTCGAAAATAATTGGGCAACTAATACAAAAGGTGTTTTTGATTTTTTCAAACCACACAGAACCCTTTCAAAAGAAACCATAACCGGAAACAAAAACAACGAAGCCTGGTTTGATCATTTAGAAACCGAAATTGAAATTCACAAAGACCAACCTGTTTTTGACGGACAATATTCGAACCAATGCTACATGGACAGAACACGTAATGCGTATTTCTCGTTCAAGAAACTTAAAGAAACTTCGGCTACATTATATAATTCCTGGAACAGTATCATCATGCACCTGCCTTATTCATTTCAAGGACGCAGAATGTTATCTGAAATATATGCGCTAGATGCCGAAAATTCGATTATTTCTGGGGAAGAAACTCCTGCAGAATACCAAAATAAGTTAAAGGAAACCAGCAAAACTCAGGAATACAAAGACTTTGTTGATGAAAAATTAATGCCTGCCGAATTGGCTTCTTCTCTGATTGGAAACTTATACACCGGTTCTATGTTCATGGGATTTTTGTCAACTCTGGCGCATTTTTACGATTCGAAAAAAGAAATTGCTGGTAACACTTTTGGGTTTATGGCTTACGGAAGTGGTTCCAAATCAAAAGTATTTGAAGGAACCATTCAGGAAGAATGGAAATCAGCAATTTCAGATGTTGCTCTTTTTGAAACCTTAGCTAAAAGCTTTGAGATTGACTTTGACACTTATGAGAAACTGCATAAAAAAGAACAAAAACAAAGCATACAAACACCAAAAAACGAATGGATTTTAGACCGAATTGAAAAAGAAATTCCAAATCTTATTGGTGCACGTTACTACAAATGGATTGATTAAAAACCACAACCGCAAATTCGCAAATTATTTTTAAAAAATGTCTTTCTATTCTTTACGGAAAATTTTTGCGGTCTTTGCGGCTAATATATTTTAGCCGTATTAATAGCTATAAATTTACGAATTTGCGGTATTATTTACCTCATCATAAACTACGCTATAGTCTTTTTAAACTGGATTGTTTAGATTTGTATTTCAAAACTTTTTCAAATGAAATACCATCAAATTGACCGCCAATTATTTATAAAAAATCGCAGCAAATTTACCGCTCAAATGAAGCCTAAAAGTGTAGCGGTTTTTAATTCGAATGATATTTATCCCGTAAGCGCCGACAGCACTTTGCCGTTTGCACAACACCGCGATATTTTTTATTTAAGCGGAATCGATCAGGAAGAAAGTATTTTACTTATTTTTCCAGATGCCCCTTACGAACACCAAAAAGAAATGCTATTCCTGAAAGAAACCAGCGAATTAATCGCTATTTGGGAAGGTGCTAAATTAACTAAAGAAGATGCTTTTGCTGTTTCGGGAATCAAAACTGTACATTGGTTGCAAGATTTCGAAAAAGTTTTGGCCGAATTAATGTCGTATTCAGAGACTATTTATATCAATACGAACGAGCATTATCGCGCTACAGTTGCAACTGAAACCCGAGAAGCGCGTTTTGTAAAATGGTGGAAAGAGAAATATCCCGCTCACGCTGTTGCCAAAAGCAATCCTATTTTGCAACGGCTGCGTTCGGTAAAAGAAAGTGAAGAAATCGATTTGATTCAGCAGGCTTGCAACATTACCGAAAAAGGCTTTCGACGTATTCTGGAGTTTGTAAAACCCAATGTAATGGAATACGAAATCGAAGCCGAATTCATTCACGAATTCATTCGCAATCGTTCCAAAGGTTTTGCTTATACACCGATTATTGCCTCGGGAAATAATGCGAATGTGTTGCATTATATCGAAAACAACAAAGAATGCAAAGCGGGCGATTTGATTTTGCTAGACGTTGCCGCCGAATATGCTAATTATTCCAGCGATTTAACCCGAACCATTCCTGTTTCAGGTCGTTATTCCGAAAGACAAAAAGCAGTTTACAATGCCGTTTTAAGAGTAAAAAATGAAGCTACAAAAATGCTGACTCCCGGAACACTTTGGAAACAATACCACAATGAAGTGGGGAAAATAATGACTGCTGAATTGCTTGGTTTAGGACTTTTGGACAAAGCCGATGTGCAAAATGAAAATCCGGATTGGCCAGCTTACAAAAAATACTTCATGCACGGCACTTCGCACCACATGGGATTAGACACCCACGATTACGGACTTTTAACCGAACCCATGCAAGCCAACATGGTTTTTACCGTAGAACCCGGAATTTACATTCCCGAAGAAGGTTTCGGAATTCGTCTGGAAGATAATGTGGTCATCCATCCTACAGGCGAGCCTTTTAATTTGATGAAAAATATTCCAATTGAAATTGAGGAAATTGAAACGATTATGAATGCCTGATTTAGAGAATAGAAAATAGAATAGAGAAAATAGACGGTTTACGAAAGTGAGCCGTTTTGTTTTTATTATTTCTAACTCGTTGGGTGAAATTGTTTTTGGATATTAAATTTTCGTCAGTTCGAGTGAATTTTCAGAAAACGCGACAGCTTTTTCGGAAAATTTGTATCGAGAAGAAGAAAATATTGAATAGAAAACGGTTCTCGATACATTTTTCGCTTCATTTCATTACGCAAAAAACACTACCATTGACGTTTTTGATAATTTCACCCAACGGGTTATTTCTAAAAAAATACTACCATTTTTTGTACGGTAAAAACTTGCCATCAAGGGTAATTTTAATACGATCGCCTTTTGGATTTTCTTCTTTTTCTATGTCCATCGTAAAATCTATTGCACTCATTATACCATCGCCTGCTTTTTCATGAATGACTTGTTTTATGGTTTCGCCATAGACCAAAACAATTTCGTAAAGTCGGTAAATTAAAGGATCTGTTGGAGGCATAATAGCCGTTACTCCTTTTTCAGGAAAAATTTGCAGGGCTTTTTCAACTGTTGCATCTAAATCGAGGATTTCGCAGATTATTTTAGCCTCAGTTGCGTCAAAAGTATTTTGTCCTAAAATTGCCGAAGTAGTCCAAACTATATTTCGATTGATCGCCTGAGCGATATGCTGGTAGGTGATTTGTTTTTCTTGTTTGGCTTCGATAACCATTGCTGTGCAAACTTCTCTATTCATGTTTGTTTATTTAGAATTATACATTTTTAATAAAACTAAGAAACAAAACATAAATCAACAATAAATAACGAGAATTAAACCCAAAAACAACTCAAAAACATATTTTTTGTTGCGAAAAAACCAATTTTTAGCATCAAACAAAAAATCCCTTAACAATGGTATCGTTAAGGGATTTTTTTATTTATTATTTGGTTTTTTATGCTCCAATTTTTGCAATTTGCACATCTAATTCGAACTTTCCAGTAGCTTCGTTTTCATTGATTAATTCGAAAAGCTCTAAAGCTCTACGAGCATTTTTTTCTTCTTCTCTTTGCTCAGCAACATACCACATCATAAAATCTTCTGTAGCATAATCATTTTCGGCTCTACATTTGGCAATAACTTTATTGATTGCCTTAGTAACTGCAATTTCATTTTGTAAAGCGATTTCGAAAACTTCTCTTAAAGAAGCAAACTCTTGTTGCACTTCTGGAACCGAAGGGGTTACTGCAATGCCGCCCATATCAGTGATGTATCGAAACACTTTTAAGAAATGCTCACGCTCTTCTTCGGCTTGTTTGTATAAATATCCAGCTGTATTTTCATAACCGTTTCTATCCAGCCAAGCTGCCATTGCTAAATACTTGTTAGAAGCTTCGCTTTCAATTTTAGCTTGTAAGTTTAATATCTGTTCAATCCCTTCAGTTAATGAAGTATTGGTTCTTAGTAAATCTTTCATGACCATTTAATTTTATACTGCTAAATTATAAAATTTAAAGCAATCAGGCTATATTACTGAGGAATTTGTATTTATTCTAAGTAAATCTAGACTAAGTTTATCGTTAATACGTCACAAAGCATGGAATGTAAACTCAGGGTGAATTTTGTTCCGTTTAGTAATTCTCTTAATTGCACTATTTCGCAAATGTTAAGCTTACGAGAGAAGTTTCTTTTGGTAGTTTCAATCAATTGAGCGTCCGATTGATCGGATAGATCATAAAGCATATTCAAAATATCGACACTATTTACTTTTCTTTGAAAAATCAAAAAATCTTGAATTTTATAAGTCGAAACGGTATCTACAAAATTGATAATGATACAATTAGTTACATCACATTGGTAACTATAGCCTTTTTCAGTTTCGAATAAAACGGTATTTGTCAAATTACTCACTGGATTCATATTGATAAAATAATAGACTGCAAATTTAAAAAAATTTAATTAAAACCCCACCTAATTAAGACTTATTTAAAATAACAACTTTCCTTATTAGCGTTATATTATTTTTGAAATAAAATGACTTATCCATTGAACAACAAAAGCCTTAGTTTCAACATTCAAATAAAAACATAACTTTGTAATGCTTTGGATAAAGCACTATTTTTGCATAAATACTTTCCCCATTGAAACAAATTTATTTTAAAAACACTCGTATTTCTTATACCGATTCTGGCAAAGGAACGGCTATTGTATTATTACACGGTTTTTTGGAAAACCAAACCATGTGGCAGGCTTTTGTTCCTGAATTTTCTAAAAAAAACCGCATTATTACCATTGATTTATTGGGGCATGGCGAAACAGAATGTATGGGTTATGTACATTCAATGGAAGACAATGCCGATGTAGTTCACGCCGTTTTAGCGGAATTGCGTATTCGAAAAGCCATTTTTGTTGGACATTCCATGGGCGGTTATGTGGCTTTGGCTTTCGCCGAAATGTATCCGGATTACATCAAAGGATTGGTGTTATTGAATTCCACTTCCAGAGCCGACAGCGACGAAAGAAAAGCCAATCGCGATCGCGCTATTAAAGCCGTCAAACAATCTTTTTCGAATTTTATTTCACTTTCAATCGCTAATTTATTTAGCGAAGAAAACCGCGAACGATTAAAAGACGATATCGAATTCGTAAAAAAAGAAGCTTTAAAAACACCGCTTCAAGGCATCGTTGCTTCGCTGGAAGGAATGAAAATAAGAATGGACAGAGAAGTGTTATTGCATTTAACGCAATACCCAAAAATGCTGATTCTGGGAGAAAAAGACCCGGTTTTGCCTTATGAAGAAACCAAAGAACAAATTGAAGAAACTGCTGTTCAATTAGTCACTTTCCCTGACGGACACATGAGTTCTATTGAAAACCGAATTGAACTAACTTCTATTTTATTGGATTTTTTTAAGAAGGTTTAATTTTTTTTCCACCACAAATTACGCCAATTTTCACAGATTTAACCATCATTTTCATTTATAAAATAACTTATCTGAACTTTTTCTCCCTTCAATTTGAGGAAAAATTATACGTCTTATATGTTTAAAAAATCAAATCTTTTCCTCAAAAGGGATCGCATCATCCAATATCTCTTTCAACAACAACACCATTTGCTCCAGGTAATTCGTCATTATTTCGGGGTTAATAATTTGCTGCACGTCTTTGTCTTCTTTAAATTGAAAAGGCAAAAACCCTGATTTTAGATTTTTAAACGAAATGATTCCTGCTTCTATTGGTTTTCCATTGGTTTCCAGTTCATACATAAACGCATAAGCCAAAACCTGAATGATTTTGTCGTTTTTAAGTTCCTGAGTCAATCCGTTCCACGACTTCAGACTTACACTTGCTTTTTCTACTTTTCCTGTTTTGTAGTCAATAATTCGAATAATGCCATTGCGTTCTTCAATTCGATCGACATTTCCTTTTATCAATACTGGAAAAGGTAAATCAGGATGATGCAGTATTCTTCCAAAAGTTTGCTCCAAAGCGATAATTTTAATCGCATCTCCTGCTTTGATGCTTTCCAATTCTACTTTCAGGAAATTAAATACATTTCTTTTGGCCACTTCAAAAGCCAAAAGATTGCGTCCTTTTTTGATTTCGCCTTCTTTATAAACAATTTTAAATTGTTTTAAAACCTCAGCATCAATCAATTTAAAACAATTGTTAATATCTGATTCTGAAATAAATTTTCCAATAAATGGTTCGTATAAAGCTTTTAAAGTTTCGTGAATTATCGTTCCCAAAGTATTCAAGGCGATGTTCTCTTCTACTTCTTCTACTTCTCTTATTCGCAATATTTTTTGGAAATAAAACTGGATTGGATTTCGAATATAACTTGTCAAAGCCGAAGGAGAAAATCCTTCTTCAGCAATTTTTTTCAAACGCTCCATTACCGCAGGCGATTTTTTGATCACCATTGATTTATATGCAGTTTCTGGCAAAACGGCATTGTAAATTTCGTGCGACAAATTATGATTGCGTTGTTTTTCTACTTCAAGCTGGGTAATAAATCGGCTTTTTTCACCCGCATCAAGTCCTTCACTTTCGGTATTATACAACAAATAAATATTCTTAGCCCGCTGCAATAAATGATAGAAGTGATACGTATAAATAGCATCTTTTTCTTTAAATGTTGGCAAACCCAATTCTCGTTTCACATCATAAGGAATAAAAGAATTTTGCGATTTCCCTGCTGGAAATTTCCCTTCGTTCATTGAGGTAACAATTACCGTATCAAAATCCAAAACGCGGCTTTCTAAAACTCCCATAATTTGTAAACCATTCAGTGGTTCTCCTTCAAATGAAACCTCAGCCAAATCAATTACTTGCTTATAAATAGCATGTAAGGTTTCAATTTTATCAATGTGTGTGTGCTGCGAATAATAATTGATTAGTTTATTGATTACTTTAAAAATGGCAAAAACAAAAGCTTTAGTGATCTTTTCTTCTTCGTTATCATTGCTTAAATTTTCCTTTATAGTCAACAACAATCTTGAAACTGTTTGTAAGACAGCTATCGAACCTTGCTCCCATTTTTCGAAAAGCAATAAAAATAAATCGGTCGGATTAACATTCAATTCCATCAATTTATGATGGCTAATAAAAGTATAATTATTCTTGTTTATTATATTAACCAAGGCGGAGGTTTGAGCATAAGGTTCCACCAATGGATGAGTCAATATATCCAAGACATCTTTGTAATAAAACACATAACTACTCGATTTTCTAGACAAAGCGTTAGTGTGCATTTTGAATAATTTGGCAATTAAAATTTGGGCAGGATTATTTTTACTCGAATAACCCATTGTAATATTCAAAGCCCCCACTGTTGAAGGCAAAGAATATAAAAGCGGAACTAATAAATTTTCATCTCCAAGAACCACCGCCACTTTATCGAGAGTTGTGGTTGGGTTTTCGGCTATAATTTTTTCAATAATACTTCCTGAAATTTTGGCTTGACCAATGCTTTTTGGTGTGCCAATAATTTGAATGTTTTTTGACTGCGAAAAATCATCTACAATCCATTCAAAAGGATTTGATTTATAGTGTTTCCAATTATCTTTAAATCGGCGCAAAAACAATCCTGCATCATGATAAGGATCATTAAGAAAAGTTTTGTCGGCATCCCAATAAATTTTGGCTTGCCCATTCGAGATCAAATGTTGAATAATTTTTTCTTCGGAAGCATTCAATGCATTAAATCCTGCAAAAACATATTGCTTATTGGAAATTGAATTCGAAAAATGATTGAGATTCTCTACTGCTTCACGATAAATTAATCCTTGATATCCAATTCCTTTTTGGAGTAAATGTGCATATAAAGATTGATAATAAAGCGGAAGTAATTTCCAAAAATCAATATATTTTTCAAGTAATGGCGTTTTATTCTCTACTTCAATTCCCCATTTTTTGATGTCCTCAATATCTTTTAGGTAAGATAAAACGTGAGTTGGGTCTAATAAATATCGGTCAATCTCATTAAAATCTTGCAACAACGTTTTGGCCCAATTAGCAAACAACTCAAAAGATTGCTGATTAACTTTATCTGTTATGGATAAATAAACCTCATGAAATTCAAACAACAATTCGATAGGATCAACCGTTCGAACGCCAGCAATATCCTGAACAAAATCTTCTATACTAATAATATCTGGAGCGAGAATTGTATTTGGCACTTGTTCTCTAAGGGCTTCAATCAAAAAAACTTTCGCTCTTTTATTAGGCAAAACTACAATGGTATCTACGAGTTTACCAGAGTAATTTTCGATTAAAACTTGGGCTATTTTATCTATAAAGCTGCTATTTATCATAACATAAAAATAAAAAAAACGCCCCGATAAATCGAGGCGTTTTCTATAATATTTTGAAAAGAAATTATTTGATTAATTTCACTTCAGTTCTTCTGTTTAATGCTTTACCAGCAGCAGTTTTATTAGTAGAAACTGGCATAGATTCTCCGTATCCTACTGATTTTAATTTACTTGAAGAGATTCCTCTATCTAATAATGCGTTTTTAACTGCAGCAGCTCTAGCTTCAGAAAGTTTTTGGTTGAATGCATCTGAACCGTCGCTATCTGTGTGACCTTCAATTAGGAACTCAGAGTTAGCATAGTTTTTAAGCAATGCAGCCATAGCATCTAATCTCTTAGGAACGTCAGCTGTTTTGAATGTAGATTTTCCTGAGTTAAAGTAGATAAATCTAGCTTGAGATTTAAGAGCATCCATAGCTTCTTCTGTTACTTCTGGACAACCTTTGTTGCTAGCTGGACCAGCAACTTCTGGACAAGCATCATCTTTATCAGCTACGCCATCTTTATCAGAATCTGGCCAAGGACAACCTGCATTTTCTTTAGGACCTGCAACTGTAGGACATTTGTCATCTTTATCAGCTACACCATCTTTATCAGCATCAGGACATCCTTTTAAAGAAGCTAAACCAGCCTCATTAGGACAAGCATCTTCTGCATCAGTAACTCCGTCACCGTCAGCATCTGGACAACCTTTTAAAGAAGCTAAACCAGCAACTTCAGGACAAGCATCTTCTGAGTCAATAATTCCGTCTCCATCAGTATCAGGACAACCATTGAATTGTTTTAAACCAGCAACTTCTGGACAAGCATCATCTTTGTCGTATACTCCATCACCATCTGTATCTTTTCCACCAAATTTGAAAACAATACCAGCTGTATGTTGAGCATGAGAACGAACTAAAGGATCACTAGTTCCGAATGCTTTTTTATATGTAGTAGCAAGTGCTAAACCAACATTTTCTGTAAACCAAAAAGTTAAACCAGCACCAGCGTTAACTGTACCAAAACTACTATCTCCTAAGAAAGTATATCCTCCACCTAAGTGTAAGCTTGGATCAATTACTTTAGATTTAATCAAATTCATGAAACTATATTTCACATTTCCATCAATTCCGTAGTACATTAAATCTCCTGGATTAATTACATAATGATCTTGTGATGGATTACCATCCCACATTACTATTTTGTCAATCTTGTTCACTGAACCTTGAAGTCCAACAGAAAAATTACTTCCTACATATCGAGATACGCTCAAATAGGAAACAGAAGGAAGAATATTCCAGTTCTCTTTTACATTAAATGGTTGAGAAAAATGATCGTCTAACCATCCGCCTGGTCCACCTGCACTTGTTCTAAAGTCTACAGCATTTACTCCAAAAGCTATAGCCCATGGGTTGTTACTATCCTGTGCGTGAGAACTTATACCCATCACCATCATTACAGCAACAAAAAGTTTGTTAAGATGTTTCATACTTAATTTTTTTAATTACAATTTAGTTAATTATGCACAAAAGTAACGCGTAATTCTTTAACTACAAAACAAAAAGTTAAAAAAGATGTTATAATATTTCCACATTTATTACTATTAATCTTATCAAACAAAGGCGCGCCTCATGTAAACTAAGTGTTAGAGGAAAAAAACAGAAATAATTAAAAAAAACAAAACATAAAATTTATTGTATTAAAAATATAATTTTAAGATTCTTAAAGAGTTAAAAAAAGGAAAATGGTATTATATATTAAATTAATACGTGCATTGTATGATTTTTTTAAACACACTACTTTTGGGTATAAATATCTTTAATAGGTTCGTTCACTACGATCAATTTTTCTTAAAATAGCTTCATCAACATTCATATATTAAGACTACTAGACTGAACAACAAACCCAAACCCCGTGTTATTAGTTCGTATAATTTGCCTACTATTTCAATTTGAATAATTTTACTTGACGCTATGTATTAAATATAAGTTGTCATTTCGAATTAAACAAAAAACAAAATTATAAAATTAAGTTCAAATCAATAATGCTACATTATTTACCCTCCATGATTAAAACTCTATAATTTGGATTTCTTGACCTATATATACCAGTGATTTCTTTTGAACTTTGAACCCCATTAACTCAATTGCAGCTTCATAATCTTCTAATTGTTTCTGATATTTTACATTATGAACTCCAGTTTTATAATCCAATAAAAATACATCCTTATTTTTGGTGATTACCATTCTATCTGGTTTTATTGTTTTGCCTGCTTTCTGAATAATCGTTTGTTCATTTAAAACCTCATTTCCTTCAGCAAAAAACAAGGCTAATTCTTCATGATTAACAATATTAATAATTGTTTCCAACACTAATTCTTTCTGAGCCAAATTAATCAAACCATTTTCAATCGCTTTTTCTACCGCTAAACCTACATCCATTTTTGTTTTTACAAAAGACAGAATTTCATGTATTACATTTCCATATTCGATGGATTCTTGTTGGTGTGTTCCCCACATCAATGCTTCTCGCTGAGCGATTTTTATGTTTTTAGGGTTTAAAGTTTCAGCAACATTTTCAATTGCTTTTGACATATCAATATGTTTTGTTTCTGAAGATATTTTTATTTTATTTCCAAAACTATATTCCAGCGTATCCTCATTAAAAACACCTTTACTCATTACATAATTCACAAAAAAGGCCGACATGTCATTCTTTTTAACTTCACCTTTACTTGTCAAATTCATATTGGAAATCACATACAATTGTTCTTCTGCACGAGTTAACGCTACATACAACACATTAATATTATCCAACAGTTCTTCTTGTTTTTTCTGATCGTATACTAATTTAGCTTCTTCTCCAAAACCTTCCACAGCACTACTATTATCAATCAAAGCCTTAGGCATATCCAAACCTTCGGCATCGAGCCACAATTTATCTTTTGGTTTTTTACTATAATCTTCCTCGGCAAAAGGCATAATTACCACCGGAAATTCCAATCCTTTTGATTTATGGATTGTCATAATTCGAACGGCATTATTCCCTTCCGGAGACGGAATGCTATACTTTCCTCCGCTTTTCTCCCAGAAATCCAGAAAATCAGCTGTTCCTGCTTGATTACGTACATCCCGTTCTAAAACAATATCTAAAAAATATTGAACATACGCATTACCCTCTCCTTTGGAGAGGGCCGGGGAGAGGAATTTAGAAACAATAATCTCCACCGCTTCATACAAGGATTTTTTTCGAATGTTTTGAAACGAAAGTGAAACATCAAAACGCATCAACCAATTTTCAAAATCAGCTTCTAGTTTTTGTTCCATTCCTTCGGCAATAAAATCATGAACCTCCATTCGTTCCTGAATATTCTCGGCTAAATAATGCAAGAAATACGCTTTCGCTTCTAAATCGGCGTTGTTTTTTAAATACTTTAAAAGATGAATGATCAATCGAACTTCGGTGGCATTTTGAATCATCAGTGTTTCCGAAGACAACAGCGGAATTCCCTGTTCCGTTAAATAATTCGCAATTGCAATTCCCTGATCTCGTTTACGAGTCAGAATCACAATATCTTTGTATTCAAAACCTTCTTGTAAAACTTTCTGGATTGTATTTAAAGTCGCCAAAACATACAATTCTGTTTTATCTAAGGCCTCTTCATCGGTTTCAACGGTTTCAATTTTTGGAATAAACGAAATGTTTACATAACCTCCTGTTTTGTCATTGGTATGTTGGTAACTGTGATTTTCGTATAAATCTTTGTAATCTTCTTGTTCAAATTCAGATGATAATAACTTGAAAAAATCATTGTTAAATTCGATAATTTGAGAATACGAACGGTAGTTCTTATCTAAATGTTCTAATTTTTTATCTGGATTGTTAAACGGATTATTGTCTTTACTTAATTCAATAAACTGCTCTGCTTTTCCTCCACGCCAACGATAAATAGATTGTTTTGGATCTCCCACAATCATTAGTGTCCCTTTGTTTCCATATTCGTCCTGACCCGAAAGTGCGTTATCAATAAGCGGAATTAAATTTTGCCATTGCATCTCAGAAGTATCCTGAAATTCATCAATAAAAAAATGGCGGTAACGTTCGCCTAATCGTTCATATATAAAAGGAGCGGGCTGATTTTGAATTTCGCGATGAATTATGGCATTAAATTCGGATATCGAAAGTACATTTTGTTCTTCTTGAATTTTTGCCAATTCATTACTAACCGTATTCAACAACGAAAGTGGCGTGATGTTTTTAAGAAAAGCTCTGTAGAAATTTACTTTTTCATTATTAATATATATTACTGAGAGAGTTGAGAGTAATTCAGGAATAATCTGTTCAATTACATATTGATCTTTTGAACTTTTTTTAATTTTTATTGATTCAAAAGTCTCAAATTTATGATTGTTTTGTCTCGTATCCTTATTAGCTATAAAGTCTAAATGTTTTGGAAAGGTTCCATATGGAAACGACTTCAAGTCAATTCCGTTGTTTTCAATTAACCGCAAAGCAGCTTCGGCAAAACTGGCATTTTCTTTCTCTAAATCTTTACAAGCGACAATTAATTTCTTTTTAATTTCGACAAACTCGGCAATAGATTTATCATGAAACTGCACAATTTCATTCCGATTGTTTTCATTCAAAACCAATTTTCCCGTTTCCATAATCTCTCTGGAAATATCCCAGGATTTATCATCATCGGTTTTTTCCATCGTAAAATCGATGAGCAATTTGGTCAGGGTTTCGTCTTCTCCGGCCTGAGCAATAATGGCATCAATGGCTTCTGTCAACAAATTTTCGGTATCCAAAGTCACTTCAAAAGTCATGGGTAAATTTAAGTCGTGGGCAAAAGCGCGAATGACTTTGTGTGTAAATTTATCGATGGTCGAAATATCGAAAGCGGCATAATTATGAATAATATGCTTGATAATTTGCTGCGATTTGATTTTGATGAATTTAGGCGATAATTTCACTTCCCAATCGGCAGTATCTTTTACCAAATCCTGCATTAAATCCAGTGCTTTTTTGGAAGGTTCGTCTTTGGCAAATTCAGACAAACTGCCTACAATTCGGCTTTTCATTTCGTGTACCGCCTTATTGGTAAAGGTGATGGCCAAAATGTTACGATAGGCATCATTTTTTGGCGAAGTAAGAATAATTTTTAGGTATTCTTTGACCAAAGTATAAGTTTTACCAGAACCGGCTGATGCGTCGTAGATTGAAAAAGAGTGTCTTTGCATTTGGATATTTTATTGCTGATTGACCATTTTTGAATTTAGAACTAAATTACTAGCTTTGAACTTTACCCTAGCCCCGATAGCAGTGGAAATCCTTTTCTTGTCTCCTTTTTTGAGACAAGAAAAGATTGAAACAAATAGCGGGAAATAGCTCCTAAAAATCAGAAATTATAAAATTGCTTATTTAATCTTTAAAAGTAGTATTTTTGCAGCATGGAAACAAACAGACAGAAAAAAATAGGCGGAGTTATCCAAAAAGATTTGGTGGATATTCTGCAAGGTGAAGTGCGAAAAAATGGAGTTAGTAATTTGGTTATTTCGGTATCCAAAGTATCGGTAACTTCTGATTTATCTGTGGCTACAGTATATTTGAGCGTTTTTCCTCAAGAAAAAGCACAGGAAACTTTAGACGGAATTAAATCGAATACGCAGTTGATTAAGCATGATTTAGCACAAAGAGTGAGCAAACAATTAAGAAGAGTTCCTAATTTAGTTTTCTTTATTGATGACTCTTTAGATTATATTGAAAAAATTGACAACGCTTTGAAAAATCAAGAAAATCCAATTGAAAACAGGGATTTATTAGAGAAACGTAAATTTCAATAAAGTTTGAATTTTCCGCTATACATAGCCAAACGTTACATTCGTAGCAATAGTAAAAACAATGCCATTAACATTATTAATCGCATCGCGAGCATGGGAATCATTGTTGGTGCCATGGCTTTGTTTGTGGTGTTATCGGTTTTTAGCGGACTGAAAGTTTTTAGCCTTTCGTTTAGTAATGATATTGATCCCGATTTAAAAATATCAAGCACTCTAGGTAAATCTTTTTTTATTACTCCAGCACAAGAGTCCGAAATCAAGAAAATTGATGGTTTAGTTTCTTATTCTAAAATTATTGAAGAACGCGTTTTATTTACTTTTGATAACAAACAAGAAGTAACTTATTTAAAAGGCGTTGATAAAAACTACAGCAAAGTCAATAATGTAGATAAGATTATTTACAACGGGCAATGGCTTGAAGAAAATACGCTTCAAGTGGTTGTGGGTTTTGGTTTTGTTCAAAAACTCTCCTTAGGTTTACTGGATTTCAACAAACATTTAGAAGTTTTAGTTCCCAAAGCAGGGAAAGGAACTATTGAAAATGCCGAACAAGCTTTTAATAAATCGGAGATTTTCCCGATTGGGATTTATGCCATCAACGAAGATTTAGATTCCAAATATGTTTTTGCCGACTTAGGTCTAGCTCAGGAATTATTGGAATACAAAAGCAATCAAATCTCGGCAATTGAGCTCAAAGAAAAACCCGATGCTGATGAAAATGCAATTATCCAAAAGCTAAACGACATATTTAAAGGAAAAGCAACTATTAAAAACAGAGCACAACTCAACGAATCGCTTTACAAGATGTTGAATACTGAGAATATTGCTGTTTATCTCATTTTTACTCTTGTAATAGTAGTAGCATTATTCAATCTTATTGGCGCATTAATTATGATGATTCTGGACAAAAAAGGAAACTTAAAAACCCTTTTTAACCTAGGAGTTGAAATTAAAAACTTGCGAAAAATATTTTTACTACAAGGTACTTTATTAAGTCTTATAGGTGGAATTATTGGACTTGTTTTAGGGATTATCATTGTACTTGTACAACAGCATTTCCAACTTATAATGATTACTCCAACCTTAGCTTATCCTGTTGTTTTTTCGATAGAAAATGTACTAATTGTAATGGTAACAATTGTTTCTCTTGGATTTATCGCTTCTCTTATTGCAAGTAGTCGTGTGAGTAAAAAATTGTTGGAATAATTTATAAAATCTTTGGAAGCTTATTAGGAATATCTCCTTTAGAATGCCAAAATGCTAAAATAAACACTTCGCCATTTTTCCCAAATATAATACAAACCATACGGGAATTTATTCAACCAAAATATTCTGATTTCTGAATAGCAACACTGAAAACTTTCGGGATTTTTGACAATAGTTTTAAAAGCTAATCGTATTTCTTTTTCTATTCGTTTGGCTAGAATACTATTTTTCGAAGCATAAAAAGAAATTACATCTTCAATTTCAACTGCTGCATTTGTTTTTAATATGAGTTTATTACAACTCATATTTAGATTTTAAAGAATCTAAAAACTCAAATGCATCTACTCCAGATTTAGGATTTTCTCGATGCTCTGTTATCCTTCTATCCAGTTCTTTTTTTTGATTATCTGATAAAGGTGCAGGTTCAATTTCGTGCAAAACAAAATTCTTCACTTTCTGAATAATAGAAGCGTCATTGATATTTTGAAGTAAATCAATTAAAAGAGATTTTTCTGTTTGAACACTCATAATGAATCCTATTTATAACAAATATAACGAAAATTTAGAAAACACTAATTTAGATTCTAAAATCCTTACACCACCTCATAACCCGAATATGCATCCTGAATTTCATTCAAAACTGCAAATAATTCTTCGGGACGATCTAAAGTGACTAATTTTTGTTTGTAGGCTTTAAAAGAATGAATTCCTTTAAAATAATTGGTGTAATGTGGTCTGGTTTCAACAATTCCTAATCGTTCTCCTTTCCAGTCCATAGCCCAGGTTAGGTGATTGCGTACCGCTTCTACTCTATCGGACACGGTAGGCTTTGCCAAGTGTTCTCCTGTGTTGAAATAATGCTTGATTTCGTTAAAAATCCAAGGATAACCAATGGCAGCACGACCAATCATGATTCCGTCAATGCCGTACTCATTTTTATACTGTAATGCTTTTTCTGGAGAATCAATATCTCCGTTTCCGAAAATTGGCATCGTAATTCTTGGATTGTTTTTCACTCGAGCAATGTGCGACCAGTCCGAATGCCCTTTGTACATTTGAGCGCGAGTGCGTGCATGAATACTCAACGCTTGTACGCCAATATCCTGCAACCTTTCGGCAACCTCATCAATATTGATAGAATTATCATCCCAACCCAAACGAGTTTTTACCGTTACCGGAAGATTAGTACTATCAATCACTGCCTTGGTTAGGCGAATCATCAAATCAACATCTTTCAAAACTCCAGCGCCAGCACCTTTGCAAACTACTTTTTTAACCGGACAACCAAAGTTGATATCAATTAAATCCGGATTTACAGTAGTCACAATTTTTGACGAAAGTGCCATAGCTTCTTCATCTCCGCCAAAAATCTGAATTCCCACAGGTCTTTCGTAATCAAAAATATCCAATTTCATTCTGCTTTTAATAGCGTCACGAATTAATCCTTCAGAAGAAATAAATTCCGAATACATCATATCCGCTCCATGCATTTTACACAAACGACGAAATGGCGGATCACTTACGTCCTCCATAGGAGCGAGTAATAATGGGAAATCGGGTAATTCTATGTTGCCTATCTTGATCATCTTCTGAAATTTGCTGCAAAATTACGGAAATGTTCTCAAGTCTAAAACATTTTCTTTTCGGTAAGGTATTTCCAATAACGTTTTGGAACGTGTTGCACGTGAAGCTTGGTGTTTTTTCGTTCCTTAATATTAGTATGATCAAAATATTCCCACCAAAGTTTTTGGTAATTAAGTTCTGTTTCTGAAAACACGGGATTGTTTTTATCTTCTAATGATTTTATATCCAAATCCATCGAAACAATTTCGATATCTTTCAAATCATAATAAACTCCATATTTTCTTCGCAAATCATAAATGAGCCATTTTTGATCCTGATAACGGTTTTTAAAATGTCGGATTATCAGGGTCAGAACATCAAAATCCGGATCAATTTTGGCAAAATAAATACCATCTTTCAACTGTTCGAATCGAACAAACGCTTCCATTCGGTGTTTTTCGCGACCAACACTTTTGGTAAGCTGAACAATTTGCAACACATTATCGTTAGCAAAATCTTTCAGAATATTGAGTTTAGGTTTTTCTACCGAATAATTAATCACATTAAAAAGCACATCTTCAATTCCTGGTTTTTCAGACAAAAATGCATAAATCAAACATCTCACACCATCACTTTCTAATTGTGTATTGAGTTTTTTTATGACTCGATCTGATTTTGAATTATCGGTAATAATTTCAATAGCATCGGCAAAGAGATTTTGCTGTAAATCGTCTTGCTTGATAATTTTCGGATTCAGATATTTGAATTCATAGATTTCAAAAACCGCCGTCAAAAAACCTTCAAAAGTACTATCGTAAGAAAGTAGCGTCATTGAGTAGCGATAATTGGTTATCAAAGGGTTTTTCGAATTTGGATTTCATATCCGTCAGAATAATTTCCTTTAGATTCAACGCATTCAGGAATTTCAAATGCGCGTTTTCATTACTAACCGAAATAAAATATTTGGCTCGATTTACAGAAACTCCAATTTTCTTAAGATGTTCCATCGTCAAATTTTGAAATCGTCTTGCATGAACAATTTTATGTGCTGATTTTACTCCAATTCCCGGAACCCGAAGAATCATTTCTAAAGGTGCATTTTGAATAATTACCGGAAATTGAGTGATGTTTCGTAGAGCCCATCCCATCTTTGGATCGACTTCTAAATCCAGAAACGGATTGGCTTTTTCCAGAATCTCATTGGCTTTAAAGCCATAAAAACGCATCAACCAATCGGCTTGATACAACCTGTTTTCACGAATCAACGGAACCTGAGTGCCAATAGCAGGCAATCGTGTATCATTAGAAATAGGCACATAACCCGAATAATACACCCGTTTCATATTGAAATTATTGTAGAAATGATCGGCAACCTGAATGATTTGGAAATCATTTTCCTGTGTTGCACCCACAATCACTTGCGTACTTTGACCCGCTGGAGCAAATTTTGGCGTGCTTTTAAATTTTTTCTTTTCTTCTTTGTATTGAATCAATTCGTTTTTTACAAAACGCATTGGTTTGATCATATCTTGATGATTTTTGTCTGGCGCCAATAATTTCAAACCTGATTCTGTTGGGATTTCTAAATTCATACTCAATCTATCGGCATATAATCCAGCTTCGCGCATTAAATCATCGGAAGCTCCAGGAATACTTTTTAGATGAATGTATCCATTAAATTTATGTTCCAAACGCAATTTTTTGGCAACACGAACCAAACGTTCCATGGTATAATCGGCATTTTTAAAAATTCCGGAACTTAAAAACAATCCTTCAATGTAATTTCTTCTGTAAAAATTGATGGTCAAATCTACCACTTCTTCGACAGTAAAAGCGGCGCGCTCAATGTCATTACTTTTTCTGGTAACACAATACGCACAATCATAAATACAGAAATTAGTCAGCAAAATTTTTAACAAAGATACACATCCTCCATCTTCAGTATAAGTATGACAAATTCCAGAAGCCGACGAATCTCCAAGACCTTTATTATTGTTTTTACGATTTCCTCCACTAGACGAACAAGACACATCATATTTAGCGGCGTCTGCAAGGATTTCTAGTTTGTCTTTTAGTTTGTCGTAATTCACATATTTGAGATTTAAGGGGTAACAAATTTAGCAATAAAAACACATCCTCTTTCACACTTGATAACATTTATGATTTGTTTAATCATTCTATTTACGACTTAAATATTAATTAAAAATGTTAAAAACTTTGAACTATATTTGCACATTGAAATGCTGATCTATTTTGGCTATAATTTGATGGATTTACGAAGATGAAACACATAAGAAATTTTTGCATTATTGCTCATATTGACCACGGAAAAAGTACACTTGCCGACAGACTTCTTGGTGCTACCCAAACCGTTACGGCTCGTGAGGAAAAAGCGCAACTGCTGGACAACATGGATCTGGAACGCGAACGTGGGATTACCATAAAAAGTCACGCCATTCAGATGGAATACAAATACAAAGGCGAGGAATACATCCTGAACTTAATAGACACTCCTGGCCACGTAGATTTTTCGTATGAAGTTTCTCGTTCTATCGCCGCTTGTGAAGGCGCATTGTTAATTGTAGATGCTGCACAAAGTATTCAAGCGCAGACTATTTCCAACTTATATTTGGCTTTAGAAAACGACTTGGAAATTATTCCGGTTTTAAATAAAGTAGATTTACCAAGTGCAAATCCTGAGGAGGTTAGCGATGATATCATTGATCTACTAGGTTGTAAATTAGAAGATATAATTCATGCTTCGGGAAAAACAGGTTTTGGTGTCGAAAATATCTTGGCTGCCATTATTGAAAAAATTCCTCCACCAAAAGGAAATAAAGACGAACCATTGCAGGCTTTGATTTTTGACTCTCATTACAATCCATTTCGCGGAATTGAGGTTATTTTTAGAGTGGTAAATGGGGAGATTAAAAAAGGACAGAAGATCAAATTCATGGCTACAGGCAATGAATATTTTGCTGATGAAATTGGTACATTAAAACTGAATCAAGTTCCAAAACAAGTAATTTCATCAGGAGATGTTGGATACTTAATTTCGGGAATTAAGGAAGCGAAAGAAGTAAAAGTGGGCGACACGCTGACGGATGCCAAAACGCCAACAACTAATATTATTACTGGTTTTGAAGATGTGAAACCAATGGTTTTTGCAGGAATTTACCCTGTAGATACTGAAGATTATGAAGAGTTGAGAAATTCGATGGAAAAACTACAGTTGAACGATGCTTCTTTAGTGTTTTTGCCAGAAAGTTCGGCAGCTTTAGGTTTTGGTTTCCGTTGTGGATTCTTAGGAATGCTGCACATGGAAATTATTCAGGAGCGTTTAGAACGTGAGTTCAACATGACTGTAATTACTACGGTTCCTAACGTTTCGTACCATGCGTTTACTAAAAAAGAACCTGACACTATTTTGATTGTAAACAATCCATCAGACTTGCCAGAGCCTTCTCGTTTAGACCGTGTGGAAGAGCCTTTTATTAAAGCAACGATTATTACCAAGTCGGATTACGTAGGAAACGTTATGAGTTTGTGTATTGAAAAACGCGGACAAATAACCAATCAGACCTATTTGACTACCGAACGTGTAGAGCTGAATTTTGATATGCCTTTGGCCGAGATTGTGTTTGATTTTTATGACCGATTGAAAACGGTTTCTAAAGGATATGCTTCGTTTGATTATACGCCTATTGGAATGCGAACTTCCAACTTGGTAAAAGTTGATATATTATTGAATGCAACAATTGTGGATGCTTTGTCGTCATTGATGCACGTAGATAATGCGTATTCTATTGGAAAAAAGATGTGTGAAAAGTTGAAAGAATTGATTCCGCGTCAGCAATTTGACATACCTGTTCAAGCAGCTATTGGTGTGAAAGTAATTTCGCGTGAAACCATAAAAGCTTTACGTAAAGACGTTACCGCCAAATGTTATGGTGGGGATATTTCCCGTAAACGTAAATTATTGGAAAAACAGAAAAAAGGTAAAAAACGTATGAGACTGGTTGGAAATGTTGAAATTCCGCAAGAAGCGTTTATGGCTGTTTTGAAACTGAACGACTAGTTTTTTTCAGAGAAAAGAAACAAGAGCAAAAAATAAAGAGAAAACCTGACGATGAAAATTGTCAGGTTTTTTTGTTTATTTCTGGGCGAGAAATTTTTGCAGCAAATGAGCTTTATTCGATGATATATTGATAAATAAAATGAATGAATGTGATAGAAGAACAATTCGAACTATAAAACAAGAACTTCAAAAAGCAGAAAACCGAATTGATTATAATCGTTTTAGAGCTTATGAACTTGCTGCACATTATAAAGAATGAAGCTTTTTAAGTATAACCAAATCGCAGATAAACTTATTTTAGGCACTACAAAGTTATCTTCAAACTTTGATAGTTGGACACGGGCATTTTGGTTTACTTTAATTATTTGTTTTGCGTTTTTTACTTCATATTTCATTTTAGAAAACCTAGATAAATCATTTACCTTAAGTAACTGGGAAGATTTTGTTTATGGTTATTTTAGATTCTTTTTAATCACTGATTTCAAAAATGAATACTATGAAGCTGGAGAAAGTATTTTAAAATTCAATTGTTTTATTAGTTTATTTCCATTTTTAATTGGCAAGATTGCTGTTGCTTTTGGTCTTTATGAAATGATTCAAGGCTTTAGAAAATTTGGAGTCAATGGAAGATAAAAGTCTGTTTCACTGTATTGAGATCAATTGCCTTTGGCTTTAGCCAAAGGTAAAAGAGAAAGTTTTTGCTGGCTTTAGCCCAAATAGTACAATCTATTTGGCTAAAGCCAATTAGCAATTGAATCCAAAACCGTTGACTAAAGTCAACGGCAATTGATGATATTATTCACTTAAAATCAAATATCATTTATTCTCCAACCACTCAAACAAACGCAAAGCATCTTCCTTTTTAAAAAGCTGTGTCCCTTCATTCATGGTCGCTGCCGAACCACAGGCTACGCCCCAACGGATGACTTCTTTTAAACTTTTGTTTTGAGACAAAGCCCAAACCATTCCGCCTACCATACTATCTCCTGCTCCTACGGTGCTTTTTTTGACAACATTAGGTGCAGGAACATATTCGTAAGCGTCTTTTGTAACTAATGCAGCTCCTTGTGGCCCTAATGAAACGACTACAATTTCAGCACCGCCATCGGCAATGATTTGTTTTGCGGCATCGTCAATTTCATTCAATTCTAATTGTTCTCTTCCAATCAATTTGGCTAGTTCGCCCACATTGGGTTTGATTAAATAAACCCCGGTTTTTAAAACTTTTTTTAAGGCTTCGCCAGAGGTATCAACTATTACTTTAGCATTGGTTTTCTTGGCAATTTCTGAATAAAAATCATCCGATAATCCTTCGTTTACACTTCCGCTTAGGACTAAAAACTGGGTGTCTAAACAAGAAACTGAATCCATTATTTTTTGTACTTCTTCAGGCGAAATTGTACCTCCAGGAAAACCAAAGCGGTATTGAGAATTCGTATTATCATCCACTGCAATAAAATTTTCTCTGGTCCAAGACTCAACTGCAATCGTTTTAGACGCAATTCCTTCTTTATTGATTAATTCTTCAAGTAATTTACCTGTAAAACCCCCAGTTGTAAATAGCGCTTGTGAAGTGCCACCCAACCTTGAAATAGCTTTGGAGACATTAATTCCGCCTCCGCCAGCGTCATATCTTGCTGCTTCACATCTAATTTTCTGTTCTGGGATCAAGCCTTTCAAATGCGTACTTTTATCAATTGCTGGATTGACTGTTAGGGTAACTATATCAAATGATTTCATTTTTTTAAATTTAATTGAAACTAAAGATGCAAAAAAACCGAATAACATTCACTATTTTAAACAATTCATTTTCTAGATTTTTTAATTAACCAAAACCTTTGCTCCCGAAGCTTCGGGATTGTATCTTTGCTACTTTGAAACTTACAAACTATGATTGAAGATAAAAACCCACAACGTACAAGTATTGCTCAACTGGGCGAATTTGGTTTGATTGACCATTTGACTAAAAATTTTGAAATCAGCCAAGCTTCTACCTTAAAAGGAATTGGAGATGATGCTGCCGTTTTGGATTTCAAAGACAAAAAAGTAGTTGTTTCTACCGATATTATGGTTGAAGGTGTTCATTTTGATTTAGCCTATATGCCGTTAAAACATTTGGGTTACAAAGCTGTTGTTTCCAATGTTTCAGACATTTGTGCGATGAATGCCAAAGCGACTCAGATTACCGTTTCGGTTGCGGTTTCAAACCGTTTTCCATTAGAAGCCATGGAAGAATTATTTCACGGAATTACATTAGCTGCCAATGAATATAAAGTAGATGTTATAGGTGGTGATACCACTTCATCTCAAAAAGGATTAATTATCAGCATTACCGTTTTAGGGGAAGCAGATGAAGAAGAAATTGTGTATCGAAATGGAGCAAAATCAACCGATTTATTAGTGGTTACCGGCGATATTGGGGCGGCTTATATGGGATTGCAGGTTTTAGAAAGAGAAAAACAGGTTTTCCAAGTCAATCCAAATTCGCAGCCTGATTTAGAATTATATACGTATTTAATTGAACGCCAATTAAAACCGGAAGCTCGAAAAGACGTGCGTACTTTGTTGCACGCCTTAGAGATAAAACCAACATCGATGATTGATATTTCAGATGGATTATCCTCAGAAATTATTCATTTGTGTAAACAATCTAAAGTGGGTTGTAATTTATACGAAGACAAATTGCCTCTTGATCCACAATTCATCAATGTATGTGAAGAATTTGATATTGACAGCACAACAGTTGCCATCAACGGCGGTGAAGATTATGAATTATTATTCACTATCCCAATTGATGATTTCGATAAAATAAAAGGAAATCCTAACTTTTCAATCATTGGACACATGACCGAAGAAAGTGAAGGAATTCATCTAGTTACTCGTGCCAACACTAAAATTCCATTAAAAGCGCGTGGCTGGAATGCTTTAAGTGATTAAAACAAAAATCCGTCTCGTTCTAAAATGAGACGGATTTTTTTTAAAAAATTAATCCTTTATTTTTAGCTGCTTTGACAAGATCAACATCATTGCCGTTTACAACTTGTAGTAATTCTTTAAGATTTTTTTTTCTTGATTCAATGGCATTTAAGGATATGGGCACAAATTGAGGTATGTCCTGAATTTTTGTTCCTTTAGACAAATGAAATAATATTTGTTTGTCGAATAAATCGATTTCAATTGAATTATCATGAGAATTAAGCATTTCTAAAATAGATTTACTGTAATACGTTTGATCATTAATTACCTTATCAAAGGTATTCAATAACTCATCAAAAGTTAAATCGTTTTTAATAACTAATCCTCTGGGATTTACATTATTAATGAGCGTTTTTAACTTCAAAAACTCAGTAAACATGGTTAGCATAATAATTTTACAATTAGGCATGTATTGCAAAACTAACTTCGCTAAATCTTCTCCGGAATACAATTCTTTTTCTTCAAAAGAAGGCATGCTGATGTCTAAAAAAGCAATATCAAAAACTAAATCATTGGTATTAGTAATTAAACTATAAGCAGATTCACAATCTTTGGCTTCTGAAATCACAAAATCATATTTTTCTGGATTGTATCTAGTGATAGCGTTTTTATATCCTTGAATGATAAAAGGGTGATCGTCAACAATTAAGATGTTTTTTTTTAGCTTTGTTGTAGCTGGTTCAATTGTCATTTAGTATATAGGTATTTAGGGTTATCCTATTGGAATACTAACAGTGATTTTGGTTCCTTTGTCTTTCTTAGATTGCACATTAAATTCTCCTTTACATTCTTTTGTACGTGAAATCATATTTTGCAAACCAATTCCTTTCTTTTTAAGATTTACATTAAAACCAACACCATCGTCTGTAATTGTTAATATAATATTATTTTCTTGTTTTTTTAGTTCTACTTTTATTGTCGTTGCATTGGCATATTTATTAATATTCTGTAAAGATTCTTGAATAATTCGGTACAGATTAATCTTAACTGAATTGACAGCCAAATCCCATTTTATAGTTGAATCTATACTAGAAATCAATTTAGACGGAAATGTTTTTCTTTGTTCTTCAAAAAGGTTATCTACAATTGCAACGAAGTTATTAATTAATTCTGATTTTTCCCTATTCAAATCATGTGAAATTTCACGAATATCTTGTTCAATATTTTTTAATTCGGCTAAATAATCATTTCGTTGAGCAACTGCCAAATCATCATTAAACTGATTCAGACCTTCTAAATTCATTCTCACGCCAAACATTCTGCCCAAAACACCGTCGTGCAATTCTTGCGCAACACGCTTTTTTTCTTGAACTCTGTTGGCTTCAATTGTATTTTGCTGAGAAATCATCAGGTTGTAAATATCCTCATTCGCTTTTTGTTGTTGCTGTTTGTATAACAATTCTCTGTTTTTAGCTTTTTGTGATTTGATAATATATAAAAAGAGTCCTAAAATAGTCAAACCACTAAAAAAGTAAACCAGTTTACGATTCTTGGTTTCTAAATCAGTATTCTCGCCCTTAATTTTATCGGTTTCATATTGAATACGAGAGAATTTCTCTCCAATTTTTCGCTCATATTGCTGCAACTCCTCATTAATACGAATGTATTCTTTAGTATAACTGGATGCGTTTTGAGGGTCAACAACGGTAATTTGTTTTAAAGCCAGTAGGGTTTCTCTAGCTATGTTCATCCTTCGAGCCAAATCAAGCGCCTCTTTAGCAAACTGTAGTGATTTAACCTTTTCATTTTTAGAATGATAATATTCCGAAAGATGGATTTTATTTGAAGGTATTTCCGAATACAGCTTTAAACTATCTCTAATTCTTAAGGATGTATAAAATAAATCAGGTAGTCCACTATCATCCTGTAATTTAAATTTTGAATATCCTAAATTATCTAATAATAAAGCATAAATTTTTGGATCTTGATTGTCTATTTTTTGCTGCTCAATGCCTTTTAAAAAATAATCATTTGCCAGTTTATGATCTTTTAATTTCGAGTATACCATCCCTAGATTCAAATAAGAAATAGCCATGGTTTGACTTTTTCCTATTATTGGAATTTCATCTAAAATTCTTAATGCTTTTTTATGATACAAAATAGCATTTTCATATTCATCCATTGCATTATAAACTAAACCCAATGTATTATAAGCATCATAGTAAATTTCATTTACAATCTTATTATCATCATTTTTTACAAGTCTTAATATTCTAAATATTTCCTTCTCACTACCTATTAAATCCCCAATTCTAAATAATAAATCAGCTTTATTAAGAAGTGTTTTAGCTAACTCAAACTCATTATTAAGGCTTCCATACATTTTTTCTGCCTTATAATAAAATAAAAAAGAAGAATCAGAAACTAATTTTACTCTGTAATAATCACCCAAGTATCCATAAGCCTTAGCAATACCAATAGTATCTGTTGCTTTTATAGAATTTTCTAAAACTAAATCAACTGTACTTTTATAATCTTTCCAATTATTAATATTAAAATATCTATTGGATATTTTAAAGAGATTTACTCGATTTAAAGAATCATCCTCTTGGTTAATCACAATATCATTAGCTTTATCAATATATTCTTGTCTTTTTTTTATTGGAAGTTCAAAATTATTAGCTAAAGTAAAATAGATAGCAAGACTATCGTTAGCTATATTAGTAGCTTCATTATTTTCTTTTTTTTGGAGACACCCAAAAAAAAGAAATAATGACACCCAAAAGAAACATTTCAAGTATTTTTTTTCCAATAGGATTTATCAATTTTTCCAAAAATACTAATTTAAGTTTACAAAATAAAAAAAGGCTGTCAAAATTGACAGCCTTTTTTTTATTATCATTATAATAATTAATCAGTTTTAATATCTCTCTTTCCTCCTCCGTAATTAGATGTAAAATCAGTTTTAATATCTCTTTTTCCTCCTCCATTATTAGATGTAAAGTCAGTTTTAATATCTCTTTTTCCTCCTCCATTATTGGATGTAAAGTCAGTTTTAATATCTCTTTTTCCTCCTCCATTATTAGTTGAAGATTCAGAACTTGTGAAAGAAGTTAAAATCATCATTAAAGAGAACAGTCCGATAGTTACAATAGATTTTTTCATGATTTGGGTTTTTATGTTTAAATATTTTTTTACTTGTTTTTGAAATCGCTTTTGTTGCTTTTCCTTTAGTAAAATTATACAGCTTAACCCTATTTCTATCGTGTTTTTAAGTGTTTATGGTAGAATGCAGTCGTTTATGAGTGAACGATACCCAAATCATGGTAGATGACTATTTTTTTAAATTTCTAGGTAATTTCCGTTGGAAATTTCAGAAATTATAAGGTCAATATTGACCTTATAGGATTTAGAGAAAGGAATTTTGGTTGTAGAATTCTTGATATAGCAAACGGCATTTCCTGTATGAATCCTGGAAATGGACTGACTATTTACAATATAACTATTATGAATTCGAACAAAAGGAAAAGACAAAACACTTTCAAAGTGTTTTAAGGTTTTAAAAGCAGTAACCGTTTCTCCTGTATTTAGATGAATATCGGTCGAATTATTATCAGCTTGCAAGTAGCAAATATCTCTTGCGTCTATATACCTATAATCGCCATACGATTTGATACATAATATAAGCGGCTCGTTTTTAACTGAAACATCTTGCTTAGACACTGCAACAACAGCTGGCTCTGTTTTAGTTTGCGGTAGTAATGGAACGGATCCTTCAATACTATTTGACTTTTCTAACTTGAGTATCGATTTGACCAAGTTAATTCGAGAAGCTGGCTTAAGTATGTAATCGGCTACTCCATATTGAATAGCATCAAAAGCCAATTCTTTTTTGCTCGTTGTAACAATAATTTTTGGAACTACTTTAAGATAACGATACAACTCATTGATAAGTAATAGAGACAGATTACTCTTTTTATTAGCTGGATCAATTTCAAGAAAAACCAATTTTGGATTGTATTCTAATATTAAGTTCAACCCTTCTTCATAATTATTAGCTGACCCCAAAAAGGAAAGTTCTGAAAAACCATCAGCAATAGCTTTGGTCTCCAAGAGATTTTCTTGATTGTCATCAATAATAACGTACGAATATTTCATTTGAGGCACTCCCTAATTAAATCAGATAGCACAACATTAGCGTTAGCTGAAAATCACTTCAGCTAAAATTTAAGTATTAGATAATAGTAGTTTTGGGGAAACTATATTATATGCTGTTTTTTAACTAAAAACACAGCATTTTAACATTCTAAAAATAAACATTTAACTTATTTTTATGGTTGGATCACACCAGAAATCGATGAAGTGTTAATACTAATTGATAAAGAGTAAATAAATCCGACCAAGGGCGAAATAGAGTCTTTTTCAGCCTAATTATTTTACAATTAATTCTTACACAGTGCTATAAAAAACAAAAAAAGGCCCTCCTTTTTGGAGAGCCTTTTTCTATTTGTTGTAAAAAATTTACATTTTCATTAACCAGTTTTTCATCGAAACTTCATTTTCAATAATGTTTTTCAGTTCTGAAATTTTTACGCGATCTTGTTTCATTGTATCTCTATGACGAATAGTTACTGTCTCATCTTCGATAGTTTGATGGTCTACTGTAATACAAAATGGAGTCCCTAAAGCATCTTGCCTTCTATAACGACGACCTACAGCATCTTTTTCATCATAAGCCACATTGAAATCCCATTTTAAATCTTCGATGATTTTTTTTGAAATTTCCGGCAATCCGTCCTTTTTAACTAATGGCAAAACCGCTGCTTTTGTTGGTGCTAAAACGGATGGTAATTTTAAAACCGTTCTTGAAGATCCATCTTCTAAAGTTTCTTCTTGTAATGAAGTTGCAAAAACGGCCAAGAACATTCTGTCTAAACCTACAGATGTTTCTACCACATAAGGCACATAATTTTGATTCAATTCGGCATCAAAATATTGTAATTTTCTACCTGAAAATTGTTCGTGTGCTTTTAAATCGAAATCTGTCCTAGAGTGAATTCCTTCTAATTCTTTAAATCCAAATGGGAAATTGAATTCGATATCAGCCGCAGCATTTGCATAATGCGCTAATTTTTCATGATCATGAAAACGGTAATTTTCTCTTCCCAATCCTAAAGACAAATGCCATTTCAAACGGGCTTCTTTCCAGAACTCATAGTGTTTCATTTCTTCGCCTGGACGTACAAAAAACTGCATTTCCATTTGTTCAAACTCACGCATACGGAAGATGAATTGTCTCGCAACAATTTCATTTCTAAAGGCTTTTCCAGTTTGTGCAATTCCAAAAGGAACTTTCATTCTTCCCGATTTTTGAACATTCAAGAAATTTACAAAAATACCTTGAGCCGTTTCCGGTCGCAAATACAAATCCATAGCCGAATCAGCAGAAGCACCTAATTTGGTACCAAACATTAAATTGAATTGTTTTACTTCGGTCCAATTTCGTGAACCAGAATCCGGACAAGCAATCTCTAATTCTTCGATTAAAGCTTTTACATCAGCCAGATCTTCGTTTCCAAGAGAACGAGCCATTCTTTCAAGAATTTCTCTTTCTCTCGCCTTATACTCCATCACACGAGCATTTGTAGTAACAAATTCCTCTTCGTTGAAAGCATCACCAAAACGAGTTCTTGCTTTTTCGATTTCTTTAACTGCTTTTTGATTTAGCTTTTCAGCATAATCTTCAATCAAAACGTCAGCTCTATATCTTTTTTTAGAATCTTTATTATCAATTAATGGATCATTAAAAGCATCAACGTGTCCTGAAGCTTTCCAAGTGGTGGGATGCATTAATATTGCAGCATCAAGTCCCACAATATTTTCATTCATCTGAACCATTGATTTCCACCAATACTCTCGGATATTCTTTTTTAACTCGACGCCATTTTGCGCATAATCATACACTGCACTTAATCCATCGTATACTTCGCTTGACGGAAAAATAAATCCGTACTCTTTTGCGTGCGAAACCACATTCTTAAATATATCTTCTTGTTTTGCCATAGTGGTGCAAAAATATAAAAAGTGAATGTAAAAAAAAGAAAATAATTAAAGTTTGAAGCATTGATTTTTATAATTTTAGAAATAATAAACTCCATTTTATGTTTAAAAGCATTATTGACCTATTTTTTCCTAAAAGCTGCCCGGGTTGCGATACTATGTTATTAATAAATGAAAAGGTAATTTGTACCATTTGCCGACATAATATTCCGCTAACCAATCATCATTTATTGAAAGAGAACGAAGCTTATAAGAAATTTTATGGCCGAATTCCTGTTGAATACGCCTCAGGATTTCTCTATTTTCATAAAAAGGGAATTGTTCAAAAACTAATCCACAACTTGAAATACAAAGGGCATGAAAACATTGGAACCCTTTTAGGAGAATGGTATTCCGAAGATCTAAAAGAAATCATATCGACTATAAAAGCAGATGAAATAATTCCAGTGCCTTTACATCCCAAAAAGCATAAAGAGAGAGGTTACAACCAAGTAACCACTTTTGGTCAATCTCTTTCAAAAAATTTGAATCTGGATTATAACGAGACGATTTTGTTTCGAAAAGTCTATTCGAAAACCCAATCTAAAAAGAATCTTTTGGGCAGAATGGAAGGTATTGAAACTATATTTGATGTTCATTATACAGAAAAAGATCATAACAAACACTTTATTCTTATTGATGACGTTATTACTACTGGCGCAACTCTGGAAGCTTGTAGTCATGCCCTATTGAAGATTCCTGGGGCTAAAATCAGTGTTATTTGTATGGCAATGGCGCAATCTTAATACCGACTAATTACTAAAAACAAACAATTGTTAAAAAGCAAACCTTCTAAACATTTACAAAAAAAATAATTATTTACAGATTAAAATCACAAAAAAACAGATTATTAAATTTATTTAACGAAGCATAATTTCCAATTCCAAACATAAATGTTTAATTTTGGATAAATTATTTATAAATCTTAAAACAAAAATATCATGGCTTTTGAATTACCACAATTACCTTATGCGTATGACGCACTAGAACCACATATTGATGCTCGTACAATGGAAATTCACCACACAAAACATCATAATGCCTATACAACTAATCTAAATGCTGCTATTGCTGGCACTGATATGGAAGGTAAAACTATTGAAAACATCTTGATTAATCTTGATATGTCTAATGGAGCTGTACGTAACAATGGTGGTGGTTTTTACAACCACAATCTTTTCTGGACAGTAATGGCACCAAACGCTGGCGGATTACCTACAGGTGATTTATTAACTGCTATCGAAACTGCTTTTGGATCATTTGAAGAATTCAAAGCTAAATTTGCTAAAGCTGGAGCGACTCAATTTGGTTCAGGATGGGCTTGGTTATGCGTTCAAAAAGGAGGTAAATTAGACGTTTGTGGTACTCCAAACCAAGACAATCCATTGATGCCAGGTGTAGGATGTGGCGGAACTCCAATTTTAGGAATGGATGTTTGGGAGCATGCTTACTACTTAAACTACCAAAACAGAAGACCAGATTATATCGAAGCTTTTTTCAGTGTAATTAACTGGACTGAAGTAGCTAGAAGATATGCTTTAGAAAAATAGTATTTATTTAGATAAAAGAATACAGAAAATAGACAAATTGACTGAAAAGTTGGTTTGTCTATTTTTTTTTGTTCTTATATCAAAGTTAATTTTAAATTTTATTCTAATAAAAAAAGACGAGCCAAATATATACTTCGCCCGTCTTTCCTCTTTATTCTATAATCTATTTTCTTTCTTAAGTTTATTCCAATAAAAAAGGTGGAATTGCTTCCACCTTTTTTGCCCCAAATCTACCATAAACTTAACCTACTAATATTATGGTGAGACAAATCTATTGTAGTTGTATCTTATGTGCAAATATTCAAGACAAACAACCTAAAAAAACGACAAATAACTTAAAACATCAAATTAGTAAGCTCTTGCGTCTTTACCTTCGTAAAAGTTCATAAAGGCACGATTTACCACTCTATTACCTCCTGGAGTAGGATAATCGCCAGTAAAATACCAATCCCCAAGGTTTTTAGGACAGGCTATATGTAAATCTTCTACTGTTTGAAAAATAATCTTTACTTCTGCCTTAATTCCAGGTGAACTTAACATTTCAGCAATTTTATTAGATACTTCTTGTGGTTGAAATGGCTCATAAATAGCCGTTACATAATTTACTACATCCGTATCTTTAAAACTTTCCTGTGCTTTACATTTAGCATACACTTCATCAACAATATGGTATAAGTTTCTTTCTTTCAAAAGTTCCAATGCTGCTCTAAAAGCAACCAGACCTTCTAATTTCGCCATATCAATTCCGTAACAATCAGGAAAACGTATTTGTGGCGCCGAAGAAACAATAACAATTCGTTTTGGATTTAAACGATCCATCATTTTAATGATACTCTTTTTAAGAGTAGTACCTCTAACGATACTATCGTCAATAATTACTAAATTATCAGTAGGCTTAATTACTCCATAAGTCACATCATAAACGTGAGCCACTAAATCATCACGAGTATCATCGGCAGTAATAAATGTTCTTAATTTAGCATCCTTAATAGCTACTTTTTCAGTTCTAATTTTTACAGCTAATAATTCCTGTAAAGTTTCGGCTGTTAAGGTATTCCTATTCGCTAGAATATAATTATTCTTTCTTTGATTTAAGAAATCCTGAGCCGCTTCTACTAATCCATAAAAAGAAGTTTCTGCTGTGTTTGGGATGTATGAAAACACCGTATTATCAGTATCTTGATCAATCGAATCTAAAACTGCTGGCAAAATTAATTTTCCTAGTTTTTTTCTTTCTTGATAAATTTCGGCATCACTACCTCTAGAGAAATAAATTCGCTCAAAGGAACATGATTTTTTAACTGTTGGAGTCAAAATCTCTTTCATAGAAACGTTTCCATTCTTTTTAATAATCAAAGCATTTCCTGGATCTATTTCTTGAACTTTTTCAAATGGTACATTAAAAACCGTTTGAATAACCGGTCTTTCAGAAGCCACAACCACAACTTCGTCATCCTGATAATAATATGCTGGACGAATTCCTGCTGGATCTCTAAAAACAAAAGCATCACCATGCCCTAAAAGACCTGCCATAGCATATCCTCCATCAAGATTTTTTGCCGAACGAGCTAAAATCTTAGCCACATCTAATCTTTCGGCAATTACTGGCGAAGCTTCTTGTTTAGAATAGCCTTCTGCTTTACAATCTTGATACAATTGCATCACTTCTTTATCTAAAAAGTGACCTATTTTTTCCATTACCGTAACCGTATCGGCCATTTCTTTTGGATGTTGTCCTAACTCCACCAAGTTTTGAAAAAGTTCTTTAACATTTGTCATATTAAAGTTTCCTGCCAAAATAAGATTACGATGCATCCAGTTACTTTGTCTCAAAAAAGGATGAACACTTTCGATACTATTTTTTCCAAAAGTTCCATAACGCACGTGTCCTAAAAACAATTCTCCTATATAAGGAATATTAGCTTTTTGTGCCGCAACATCATCAGCATATTCAGGATGTGCAGTCAACTCTTCATTAATCCTTTCATTAATTTGAGCAAATACATCTTGAATGGGTTGCGACTGATTAGAACGTACTCTACTAATGTATCTTTCTCCTGGTTCTACATCTAGTTTGATACTAGCAAAACCAGCACCATCTTGACCGCGGTTATGCTGTTTCTCCATCATCAGATACATTTTTTGTATCCCGTAAAAAGCAGAACCATACTTTTCTTTGTAAAATTCAAGCGGTTTAAGTAGTCTAACTAAGGCTATACCACATTCATGTTTTAAAGCGTCGCTCATTGTAATAGTATTTGTGTTGTGTGAGTTTTTTTATACTAATAAGAATAATACTAATTAAAAAAGCCCCGTTTCCGAGGCTTCAAGGCATTATAATTCTATATCAAATTGTGTCAATGACTTAAATTGTTTTAATCGAGACACAACCTCCTTTTTATCTAAGCTAACCATTCGCTCAGTTCCAAATTTCTCCACACAAAAGGAAGCTAAATTAGAACCATAAATAATGGCGTTTTTCATATTTTCAAAAGAAACATTCTCGCTCTGAGTAATAAATCCTGCAAAACCTCCTGCAAAAGTATCTCCAGCACCTGTTGGATCAAAGACTTCTTCTAATGGCAATGCTGGTGCAAAAAACACATTACTACCGTGAAACAATAACGCTCCGTGTTCTCCTTTTTTAATCACCACAAATTCAGGGCCCATTTCCTGAATTTTTGCCGCAGCTTTTACTAGCGAATATTCTCCCGAAAGTTGTCTGGCTTCTTCATCATTAATCGTAATAACATCTACACGTTTAATTACATCCAATAATTCAGGTAAAGCACAATCCATCCAAAAATTCATAGTATCTAAAACTATTAATTTTGGTTTGCTTTCTAATTGATCTAAAACACCACTTTGTACTAATGGATGCAAGTTTCCTAACATCACCACATCGGCATTTTTATAATTCTCAGGGACTTTTGGCTGAAAATCTGCCAAAACATTTAATTGAGTATCCAATGTATCTCTTGAATTCAAGTCGTTGTGGTAACGACCACTCCAAAAGAAGGTTTTCCCTCCTTTTACTATTTCAAGTCCAGAAATATCAATATTTCTTTCAGTCAATAAATCTAAATATTCTTGAGGAAAATCGTCACCCACAACAGAGACAATAGCCGATTGTAAGTTAAAAAAAGCGGCTGAAAGTCCTATATAAGTTCCAGCTCCACCTAAAATTTTATCGGTTTTTCCGAATGGAGTTTCAATTGCGTCGAAAGCGACTGTTCCAACAATCAATAATTTATTCATTTGATGAATTTCGAATTAAAGTGCAAAGATAGTTCATAAGTTCCATAGTTGCAAAAGTTAGAAGAAGCAAAATTATCACAAAATTCTGCCCTCTTCTTTTTCATAAAAAACATCAATTGACAAGGATTTTTGATTCGACGCAAAAACCGCTAAAGCATCACAACGCTCGTTTTGAGGATGATTATTATGTCCTTTTATCCATTTAAATTCAACCTGATGTTTTCTATAAACTAACAAAAAACGTTTCCATAAATCGGCGTTTTTTCTCGCTGCAAAAGCTTTTTTTTCCCAACCCAAAACCCATTTCTTAACTACTGAATCCACCACATATTTAGAATCTGAAACCACAAGGACTTTCATATTTGGATTTTTCAACTTCTCCAATCCAACAATTACCGCCAACAATTCCATTCTATTATTAGTAGTATACCGAAAACCCTCGTAAAATTCTTTTTTATGCGGAGTTCCTACCAGTTCCATCACCACGCCATAACCTCCAGGCCCTGGATTTCCCTTTGCAGCTCCATCAGTGTATATATGTACTTGATATTCCAAATCTATGATTTCGATTTTAACAAATCCTCAACAACTCCAGGAAAATATTTTTGTTCCAACTCGTGAATTTTTTCAGCAACTACCTCCGGCGTATCCGTTCCTAATACCGTTACTTGTTTCTGAAAAATAGTTGCGCCTTCATCATAATTTTCATTTACATAATGAATCGTTATTCCTGTTTCTTTCTCTTTATTTTCAACAACAGCTTTGTGAACGTGCATACCGTACATTCCTTTTCCACCATATTTTGGCAACAAGGCAGGATGTATATTTATAATTTTATCAGGATACGCAGTGATAATAGCATCAGGAAACTTCAACAAAAATCCCGCCAAGACAATTAAATCGGGCTGAATGGCATTTATGTTTTGTAATAATTCGCTTTCATAAAGTTCTAATTTTGTAAAAATCGTTACAGGTACGGCATTATTTTTTGCTCTATCAATTACCCCAGCGTTTGCATTATTAGTGTAAACACCAACAACCTCTCCAATGGCACTTCCTTTAAAATATTTTATAATATTCTCAGCATTTGTACCCGATCCAGAGGCAAAAACAACAATTTTTTTCATAATTCATCTCGTTTAAGTCACACAAAAAAAAGAATAAAAAACGAAATTAAATAGCTTTCAGAAGTCTTTGTTCAAAATTATTTTATATTTTAGATGTCACATTTATTAACTAAATGGTTATTTTAAAATAAAGTTTTTTATTTTTGCCACCAATTAAATTCTAAAATTAAAGATTATGTCAGACATTGCATCAAGAGTAAAAGCGATTATCGTGGACAAATTAGGCGTTGACGAAAACGAAGTTGTAACAGAAGCAAGCTTCACTAATGATTTAGGAGCTGACTCACTAGACACTGTTGAGCTTATTATGGAGTTCGAAAAAGAATTTGACATTCAAATTCCAGACGATCAAGCTGAAAACATTGCTACTGTTGGTCAAGCTATCTCTTACATCGAAGAAGCTAAAAAGTAATAAACTCACACCCGAATTTTAGAAAAAAACAAACTAAAAATTCCAAATTCCATTCTTTGGAGTTTGTTTTTTGAAAATTGGAATTTCCAAAAATCGGGTGTTATTATTTTTTTAAAATTAAAACTACGATTGAATTTCAATCCATTATACATAATAGAACACCCATGGCTCTTAGGTACTAAAACACAAAAGAAAGCGTGGGTTTTGTTTGTTAAAAGATAATAAAATACAGAATATATGGTATTAAGACGAGTTGTTGTAACAGGTCTAGGTGCTCTTACTCCTATTGGAAACAATATTGAGGAGTATTGGAACGGGCTTA
The DNA here is from genome assembly GCF_041729725.1 of Flavobacterium zubiriense. Classification (NCBI taxonomy): domain Bacteria; kingdom Pseudomonadati; phylum Bacteroidota; class Flavobacteriia; order Flavobacteriales; family Flavobacteriaceae; genus Flavobacterium; species Flavobacterium zubiriense. Next base: position 48,877 of record NZ_JBCFQL010000017.1, read on the forward strand.
TTAATGGAGTTAGCGGAGCTGCTCCAATAACATATTATGACCCTTCAAAGTTTAGAACCCATTTTGCCTGCGAAATAAAAAACTTCAATGTTGAAGACTTTATAGACCGAAAAGAAGCTCGAAAAATGGACCGTTATGCACAATATGCATTGGTTGCAGCAGATGAAGCCGTACAAGACGCTGGTTTTAATTTTGAAAAATTAGACAAAGATAGAGCTGGTGTTATCTGGGGTTCAGGAATTGGAGGTTTAGAAACTTTTCAAATAGAAGTTCTTAACTATGCAGCTGGCGATGGTACTCCAAAATTCAATCCTTTCTTTATACCCAAAATGATTGCTGATATAGCTGGTGGTCACATTTCTATTAAATACGGTTTTAGAGGACCAAATTTCACAACCGTTTCCGCTTGTGCTTCATCAACAAATGCTATTATCGACGCATTCAATTATATTAGATTAGGTCATGCCGATGTTATGGTAACTGGAGGTTCAGAAGCCGCAGTAACAATTGCTGGAATGGGTGGATTTAATGCGATGCACGCTCTTTCGACACGAAATGACGATCCAAAAACTGCTTCGAGACCTATGGACAAAGACCGTGACGGTTTTGTTTTAGGCGAAGGAGCTGGTGCTTTAATATTAGAAGAATACGAACATGCCATAGCCCGTGGAGCAACTATTTATTGCGAAATTGGCGGGGGAGGTATGTCCGCAGATGCACACCATATTACAGCTCCACACCCTGAAGGATTAGGCGCAAAGAATGTGATGTTAAACTGTTTAAGAGATGCTGGTTTAAAACCAACTGATGTTGATGGTGTAAACATGCACGGAACCTCAACTCCTCTTGGGGACATGGCTGAGAGTAAAGCAATTGAACAAGTTTTTGGGGAACACGCTTATACCATGAACTTGAATTCAACAAAATCTATGACAGGTCACTTATTAGGAGCTGCAGGAGCAATTGAGACCATTTCTGCTATTCTTTCTATAAAACACGGAATCGTTCCTCCTACGATTAATCATTTTACAGATGATGAAAAAATTGACCCTAAGTTAAACTTTACTTTCAACGTAGCTCAAAAAAGAGAGATGAACGTTGTTATGAGTAATACTTTTGGTTTTGGAGGCCACAATGCTTGTGTATTAGTAAAAAAATTAGGATTCTAATTTTATACTATGAGTATATTCACGAAAATATTTACAAAATCCCGTCGTTCTCAAGAAGACGGGATTTTTTTTGATACTATCCAAAAAATACTTGGATTTCCTCCTGGCGACTTGAATCACTATAAAAAAGCCTTCACTCATCGCTCCTCAAGTAAAATGGATGCTACTGGAAATCCTATTAGTTATGAACGTTTAGAGTTTTTAGGTGATGCTATGTTAAGTTCGGTTATTGCTGCGCATTTATTTAACGAAGCGCCATACGGAGATGAAGGCTATCTTACTAAAATGCGTTCTAAAATTGTAAGTAGAGAGCACTTGAATGAGTTAGGGAAAGATTTGGATTTAATCCGGTTTGTAGAAAGCAAAGTACCAGTTCAGCATTTTGGCGAAAACATACATGGCAATATTTTCGAATCCTTGATTGGAGCAATTTATCTGGACAAAGGGTATCTTTTTTGCGAAAAATTCATTCAGCAAAAAGTAATCATTCCTTATGTTGATATTTCCAGACTCGAAGGAAAGGTAATAAGCTACAAAAGTTTAATTATCGAATGGTGTCAAAAAGAGAAAAGGAATTTTCATTATAACATCTTTGAAGACAATGCTATAGACGGACAACGCTTGTTTGGGGTTAAATTAAGCATCGATGAAAAAGTAATTGCAAAAGCACGAGCAACTTCAAAAAAGAAAGCTGAAGAAAAAGCATCGCAACGTGCCTATTTTGCATTTCAGGAAAAAATGAACAAAAAATAATACTAAATTCCTCAAAACTACAACGTTTTCGTTCTAAATTTAACTAAATCATTATATTTTCAACACTTAAACTTCGATAGAAATAGTATATTTACATCTTTATTTTTAATGAAGATGGCTATTCATAAATTAAGTCTTGACGAATTTGATGAGATTGATTACAATCTAATCGCAATTCATACTTCTTTAGAAGATTACCGATTGGCATATTTTATCAATCAAAAACTTCCTATAAATCTAGCAAAGAGTGCTGATGAAGTTCAAATAAACATCAAAGAAGGAGAAACAAAATTTTCGAGGTTTTATTTTTATGACGAAGAAAATACGGTAGCGTGGAACTTAGTTCAGAATAAAAACGAAGTTATTCAAAAAAAAAACAACCAAGTTCAGGACTTATTTTCAAATTTAACTGAAGGTATTTCTACAAAAGTGTATTTATTGCCTGAATTTAAAAAAGCTGATTATTTTTTAAAAATAGACAATACCGATGACAGCATTGATGCCCATCAAATAAAAATGATATTAAATACTATAGAAAACATAACAACCGTATATACTGTTGAAACAAAACAAATAAAATCTAAAAACAATCTAATTTTTTAATACAAATGATTACTACAAAAAAGAAAACTAAAATTGTGGCTACCCTTGGGCCTGCTTGCAGCACAAGAGAAATAATAAAGGACATGGTTGAAGCTGGTGTAAACGTATTTAGAATTAACTTCTCTCATGCTGATTATGCCGATGTAGAAAACAGAATTAAAATCATCAGAGAACTTAATGAGGAATTCGGTTACACAACTGCAATACTTGCCGACTTACAAGGACCTAAACTTCGTGTTGGAATGATGAATGAAGGCGTTGTTGTAAATGACGGCGATATCATCACATTTACTACAGCTGAAGACATTGTAGGAACTGCTGAAAAAGTTTTCATGAAATATAAAAACTTTCCTAACGATGTAAATCCTGGTGAAAGAATCTTATTAGATGACGGAAAATTAATTTTCGAAATCGTTTCAACAGACAAAAAAACTGAAGTTGTTGCAAGAGTAATTCAAGGTGGAGAGTTAAAGTCTAAAAAAGGAGTTAACTTACCAAATACTAAAATATCGCTTCCAGCTTTGACTGAAAAAGATATTGCTGATGCTATTTTTGCTATTGGACAAAAAGTAGACTGGATTGCACTTTCTTTTGTAAAAACACCTCAAGATTTAAAAGATCTTCAAGACTTAATTGCCGAGCACGCTGAAAATAAAATTCCAATTATTGCCAAAATCGAAATGCCAGAAGCATTAGAGAACATGGATAAAATTGTAGCTTATTGCGATGCTTTAATGGTAGCACGTGGAGATTTAGGAGTTGAACTTCCTGCTCACGAAGTACCATTGGTACAAAAAGACCTAATCCGTAGAGCTAAAATAGCTCGTATTCCAGTTATTGTTGCAACGCAAATGATGGAAACGATGATTACTAGCTTAACACCTACACGTGCTGAAGTAAATGACGTAGCAAATTCAGTAATGGATGGTGCTGATGCGGTAATGCTTTCTGGAGAAACTGCTGCTGGAAATTATCCAGTACAAGTAATCCAAAAAATGACTCAAATTTGTGAGGCAGTTGAAAATTCTGCATTAATTCAAGTACCACAAAACACACCACAAATTAAAACAAAACGTTTTATCACTAAAACTATTTGTCGTCAAGCAGCAGTTATGGCTAATTCTATTGAAGCAAAAGCTATTTCTACTATGACTAATAGCGGATATACTGCATTCCAATTATCAGCTTGGAGACCAAATACCGCAGAAATTTTAGTTTTTACTTCAAATAAAAGAATCCTTACTCAATTAAGTTTACTATGGGGAGTTAGAACTTATTTCTATGACAAAGAAGAAAGTACTGATACTACAGTAACTGACATCAATAGAATCGCTAAGGAAAAAGGACATGTTGCATCAGGTGATTACATCATTAATTTAGCTTCTATGCCTATAACAGAAAAAGGAATGGTAAACACCATGAGAGTTTCTGAAATTAGCTAATAGCGGTTACAATAAATTAAAAAAATCCGTCTTGTTTGAAGATAACAAGACGGATTTTTTGTTTTAAAAAATATCATTTTAGGCCATTTCAACCACTAAACTTAGACAAAAGATTTTCTACAATTTTACATCGCGTTAATATAGAATAGAGGTCGGAAAAATTAAGAAGAATTAAACAGCATTGTAAAAAAATATCTTTTATATTTGGCTAACATAAAATGTATTTATTATGAATTTCAGTTCTAAAAACCCTTTTTTAAACAATAAAAGCTTCTCGCCTACCTCAAGAGCAGAGCAAATACATGAAGCAACTGTTATTGGCTTCGAACAAAACATGACGCTTTCGGGCACAATTAATAAAACCGTCTTACTGTTTCTACTACTTACCGCATCATCTATGGTGACTTGGTGGATGGCTTTTAACGGAATGAACCCTATAGCTCCTGCTATTGCCGGTGCAATAATTGGATTGATATTAGTAGTGATTTCTGCTTTCAAACCACAATATTCAGGCTATTTAGCTCCTGGTTATGCAGTATTTGAAGGTTTGTTTATTGGCGGAATTTCAGCCATTTTTGAAGTTCGATATCCAGGAATTGTTATTCAGGCTGTGGGTGCTACTTTTGTAACATTTGCCGTTTGTTTAGGGTTATATAAATTTAAAATCGTAAAAGTTACAGAGCAATTCAAATCAGTTGTTATAGCAGCAACATTAGCTATTGCTACTTATTATATTATCTCTTGGTTATTTTCTATGTTTTCTGGTTACCAGCCAGTACATTATGGAAATTCGATGTGGAGTATTGGAATTAGTGTTTTTGTAATTGTAATTGCAGCATTAAATTTATTCTTAGATTTTGATCGAATAGAACAAGGAGTTCAACAAAGAATGCCTAAATACATGGAATGGTTTGGCGCCATGGGATTGATGATTACCTTAGTATGGTTGTACATCGAATTCTTACGATTACTTTCTAAACTTTCAAGTAAAGACTAGTTTAAAACTAAATATAAACCCTTCCCAAAAAGAAGGGTTTTCTTTTTCTAAAAATCAAATTTTAACTGAACTGCAACAACCGCTTTCTTCACTTCGGTATTCAAATTACTCATCGAAATACCGAGTAAACGTACCGAATCTTTCATTCGTTCCTGATACAATAATTCTTTTACTGCTTCCAGAATTAATCCTTTATCGGCAATAAAATATGGCAAAGTCTTGCTTCGCGTTTGCTGTGTAAAATCGCTGTATTTTATTTTCAAAGTTATTGTTTTGCCTGAAATATTATGCTTTTTGAGTCTTCTATCTAAACTATTAGCAATAATTTCTAGTTGTTCCAGCATAAAAATTTCCGAAGAAAGATTGACTTCAAAAGTATGTTCGGCCGCAACTGATTTAGCAATACGACTCGATTTTACTTCACTATTGTGAATTCCGCGAACTACATAATAATAATAACTTCCAGATTTACCAAAATGATTCTCCAAAAATTCCAGAGATTTACTTTTTAGTTCTAATCCGGTAAAAATACCCAATTGATACATTTTCTCGGTGGTAACTTTTCCCACGCCATAAAACTTTCGGATGGGTAAAACTTCTAAAAAGGGAATAACTTCTTCTGGAGTAACTGTTTTTTGTCCATTGGGTTTATTGTAATCACTGGCAATTTTAGCTACAAATTTATTGATCGAAATTCCCGCCGAAGCCGTCAATCCCACTTCATTAAAAATGCGATTCCTAATTTCTTGTGCCAAAAGACTAGCACTCGGATTTCCCTTTTTATTTTGAGTCACATCAAGATAAGCTTCGTCTAAAGAAAGAGGTTCAATCAAATCCGTGTAATCACGGAAAATTTTATGAATTTGACTCGAAATCTCCTTGTAACGCTCGAATCTTGGACGAACAAAAATCAATTCGGGACAATTTTTCTTTGCTAAAACACCACTAATCGCCGAACGAACTCCAAATTTTCTAGCCTCATAACTGGCAGCGGCCACAACACCACGGCTCTCTGAACCTCCTACAGCTATGGGTTTTCCGCGAAGTTCAGGATTATCCATTTGCTCAACTGAAGCATAGAAAGCATCCATGTCTACGTGTATAATTTTTCTATTTGGATTTAATTCTAGCATCTTAAACAAGTGTATCTGATACCTTATTTATCTTTTTCGGTGTGTAGGTAATTTTCAACCACTTCTGATTTTGATTTTCTTTCTGTTGGAAAAAAGAAACTAAAAGGATTTCCTTTGAAATGATTCCAGATAGCAGCTGTTACAAAACGCAATTCAAACAAAGAAATGGCTCGAGAACGAAAAGCCAGTCCCAAAGAAAGACTAAAACTAACCATGAAGTTAACCAATCCTATAACGCCTATTCCAAAAATACCCCAAAACAACATAGAATCACTAACCTGATAATTTGCTCCGTATAGTCCTAAGGCTAAATTTCCGCTCACAAAAGTAATATGGCGTATATCCAGATTCAATCCAAGAAACAATCCAATAGAAGCTGTACTTCCCATAAAAACCCCAAACCAAAAATTAGAAATAATTCCTGCCCATTTCTTTTCATACAAAGCAGAAAATTTCAACGTTCTTGCTTTTCCAAAACTCTTCTTTAACAAAGGATGTTCGGCAATACGATAATAAACCTGATTGTGTTTGTCTCTATTAGCAACACTTCCTGAAATAATTCCCGACAAAAACAAAAAAAAGCCCGCAATAGCAGCATGAAAAATCGCTAATGAATGAATAGGACTGATATCGGTAATTAATTTTTCCCATTTACTAGCCGCAATATTATAATCAAAAACATAATCGATGAGCCAAATTCCAAATAAGGATACTGGAAAAGCCATAATTACATTTCCCACAAATGCTATAAACTGAGAACGAAAAACTCTTGCAAAAAGTATAGCAAATGCATTGTACTTTTGAGTATTATTTCCTTGTTTTGAAATCCCTTCCTCAATGGCTTTTATCAAAGCCGAAGCAGTCATAGCAGGTTGTTTTGTTGCCAAAGTAAAACCCAAAATATATATGGCAATAAATCCAAAAGCATAATTCATGCTGTAAAGAAAAGCATGTCCAAAAATACTGGTATCAATCTTTGAAAGAAAAATTTTAATGATACACAAAATACCCACTATAAATCCACCACCTAACGCATTCCAAAACATTTTAAAATATTCGTTTCGCCCTTCAGTAATGTATTTTTCACCCGTTTTTGCTGTATGTTGGGTAATTTCATAAGAAATCAACTGAATGCTTTGAGCAATAAACTGTCGAACATTGTTTTTATAACAGTTAAATTGTATCAATTGTAAAGCCATCACGATTCCGTTATTCTTTTCATCCATTTCATTTTCTACTTTTAACAATGAAATAAGAAATCTAAGTCTTTCTAATTGCTGCTTAATTTTTAATAAATTCTGATTTACGCGAAGCGAAATCCCGTATTTAGAGCTATTTCGAAAAGCTTTTTCTACAAAGTCTTCACAATGTTTAAGTAATACTAACAGTTGAGAAAAAGACAAATCATCTGACAGAATATAATGCTTTTCCGAATTTCTAATCTCATCTTCAATCAAGAACAATTCCTTCTCAAATGCAGAAAATGGGCTTTCTAAATCATCAAATTCTGGAACCATCTTGATTACATCGGTTTCCATGGCACGACCACTAATACGCTGTGTAATTAAGTGCATTGCAATTAATAGTTCGGATAAACTCGAATTAGGTTCGACGCTTTCATAAATTGATTCAAACTCTAAAAGATCGTATAATTCTTCTAACTGATTCATTGGGATTTTATTAACCCAAACACTGTCTGTAGCTAAATAAAAAACCTGATTTAAAACATATTCTAAAGTTTCTTTTTGTGGTTGATAAGGTAAAATTTTTGCTAAAATTCTTTTTTTAACTTCAAAGAAAAAATCCACATCACGCAAAATGGCAGCATCCGAAAAGATTTTATTGAATTTTCTGTTTTTTAAAATTTCTTTTAAATAAATCGAAAGATCTTTTCTACAAGACTGATTTTCTTTCAAAAAAGTAATCAGTTCGTGCAAATTTACGGTTTGTAAATTTTTAATTTTTAAAGGTCTAATCAGTTGGATTAGCTCGACAAGTGGTTCTAAATTATTTTCTTCATCACGCCAAGACGAACTACCTTTAAAAAAATTTTTTAATAGTTCCGTTATGGATGGCTTAGTTTTTACTTTGAAAAATGGCATAATGAATCTATTCTATTGGTGTAAAAATACAAATCCAGCAATGAAATACAATCAACTTAATCATAAAAAAAATAACTTTAAAACAAAAATATTTTGACGCTAACAACTTTTATAAAATTTATTTATTGTAAGCTAATTCATTGAAAAAAGATTCCTTTTATTATTGAATTTGGAAAATAGAAAAAAATAATACCTTTATCCAAAATAGGCCTGATTTAAACAAAACCAGAAAGTCGATAGAAAATGTTAGAAATAGAACGAAAATTTTTAGTTACCTCAGCTGCCTATAAAAAAGAAGCTTTTTCTAAAAAACGCATTCTTCAAGGTTATCTGAGTTCAAATCCCGAACGTACTGTTCGTATTCGAATAAAAGAAAACAAAGCGTATTTGACTGTAAAAGGCATTTCAAATGCTTCAGGTATGTCTCGTTTTGAATGGGAAAAAGAAATCTCAGTTGAAGAAGCCCAAAATTTATTATTGCTTTGCGAAAAAGGCGTAATAGACAAAACGCGTTTTGAGGTAAAAGTGGGCAAACACATCTATGAAATAGATGAATTCTACGGAGAGAATGAAGGTTTAGAAATGGCCGAAATTGAACTACAATCGGAAACAGAATTATTTGAAAAACCAGATTGGCTGGGAGATGAAGTAACTAATGATAAACGATATTACAATTCGTATTTAAGCAAAAATCCTTTTAAAAACTGGTAATTTATTTCACAACTTCCTCGATTGTCACTATCATTGAACCCGCTCCCTTGTTAGCGGCAATTTCCATAAAAGCCCTTTTAGTCAAATCAATTTCTCTAGATTTTACAAACGGTCCTCTATCAGTAACTTCAACATAAATTGATTTTCCGTTGACCTCATTAGTGACTTTTAATTTGGTTCCAAAGGGGAATTTTTTGTGAGCCGCAGTGTAATCTCTATTGTTAAACCTTATTCCGCTGGCAGTTCGCCTCCCGTTAAATTTATCAGCATAATAAGAGGCATGCACACTTTTTTTATACACTTTTAATTTACCAACTACTTCATCAAAAATAGTGTCCTTTACCACTCCTCTTTTATTGTCCAAAAAAGGATATTTTTTTTGAAGCGTATCTATTTGAATATATGGTTTTGGACCAAGGGTTTTTTGTTTTTCAGAAATCTGACTTTGAGCCATAACAAAAGCAACAGCAACAAATAAAAAAAATAGTGTAATTGATTTTTTCATATTAACTTTTTAGTTCGAATCTATTTAAAACAAAAACTGTACCTAGATAAAAAAAGTCCTGAAAAAGGACTCTTTGCATTTTTATTTAAACCATAAAGACCATGGTATTCTACTTAGTATAAGCACTAATCCTAATCCGTAGAAAATGGAGAAAGTTTTAAATTTTGATTCGCTTGTGGTTAATTTTTTATGTTTTGACCATCCAATAGTAATTAAAGTAATCGCAATTAGATTAATTAACGGATGCTCTAATGAAGTTAAGCGTAACATTTTGTCTGACATTTGCCCCAAAGAACCAAAGCCAAGTGGAGAAACAAAATATAAAATCAAACCAATTAATAATTGAGTATGTGTTCCTATTAATCCAAAAATGGCAATTTTTCTATCTTTGGCTGTAAATTCTTTTTTGGAAGCTAAACCTATAAAAGCATTAATTACCGCAATCACTAATAATAAAAGTGCTATATAAGCCCAGCCGGAATGAAATTTTTGAATAAATGCGTACATATTTTTGGTGTTTTTTAAACAAATATAAACAAAAAAGCCATAAAAAAAACCTCATAATGCTAAGAGCAAATGAGGTTTTCGTAATTTAGAATCAATATTGTTTTTAAGCATTGTTGAAAATCAAACACTTAGCTAAAAACATCCAAATGTTATTTATTTCTTAAAAAATGACCCAATAAAGAAGCCGTAGAACTATCATGGTTTTTCACTTCGTTCGAGTTGATTTCGTCTAAGATAGAATTTGCTAATTGTTTTCCAAGCTCCACTCCCCATTGGTCATAACTAAAAATATTCCAGATAAAACCTTGAACAAAAATCTTGTGCTCGTATGCAGCAATCAATGAACCCAAAGATTTAGGTGTCAATTTTTGAATCAAGAATGTATTTGTAGGTTTGTTTCCAGTAAAAACTTTAAATGGCAAAAGAAACTCAGCCGCTTCAGCTGACAATCCTTGTTTGTCAAATTCTGCCTGAACTTTAGCTTCCTCTTTTCCGTTTAACAATGCTTCTGTTTGCGCAAAAAAATTAGACATCAACTTATCGTGATGATTGTTATCACCATACAAAGGTTGAACATAACCAATAAAATCAGTTGGAATCAATTTCGTTCCTTGGTGAATCAATTGGAAAAAAGCATGCTGTGCATTAGTACCTGGTTCTCCCCAAATAATAGTTCCTGTTTGATAATCGACTGCTTTACCATCACGACCTACACTTTTACCATTACTTTCCATAGTTCCTTGTTGCAAATAAGGGGCTAATTTTTGTAAATATTGAGTGTACGGAATCAAAGCTTCACTCTCTGCTCCAAAGAAATTATTGTACCAAACACTTAATAATGCTAAAACAACGGGTATGTTTTTATCAAAATCTGCTGTTTTAAAATGCTCGTCCATTTCGTTTGCTCCGCTTAATAATTCTTCGAAATTATCAAAACCTACCGCCAAACTAATTGATAAACCTACCGCACTCCAAAGTGAAAAACGTCCTCCAACCCAGTCCCACATTGGAAACACATTATCTGGATTAATCCCGAACTCCGTTACTTTTTGCAAATTTGTAGAAACTGCCACAAAATGTTTGGCTACATCTTCTTGTGATGCCGATTGTAAAAACCATTTTCTAATAGTCTCGGAATTGGTTAAAGTCTCTTGAGTTGTGAACGTTTTTGAAACAATTACAAAAAGAGTTGTTTCTGGATTTAGTTTTTTTATGATTTCATTTACATGATCGCCATCAACATTAGAAACAAAATGAACATTTAAATGGTTTTTATAATATTGCAAAGCTTCCACAACCATAGCTGGCCCTAAATCAGAACCACCAATGCCTATATTGACTACATCAGTAAAAGCTTTTCCGGTATAACCCGTTCTTTTCCCTGAGGTAACCTCATAGGTAAAGCCTTTAATTTTATTTTTTACTTCATACACTTCTGGAATTACATTTACTCCATTCACATTAATCACCGCCGATTCCTTAGCTCTTAATGCTGTATGAAGCACTGCTCTGTTCTCGGTTTGATTGATTATTCCTCCCCCAAAATAATCCTGAATCCCGTCTTTCAATCTCATTTCATTAGCCAATTCAAGCAACAGAGTCATTGTTTCCTGATTCACTATATTTTTAGAATAATCAATTAAAAAATCATTCCAAAGAATACTGAATTTTTCAGCCCTTGATGCGTCCTGTTGGAACATATCTTGCATAGAAACATTTTGCAATTGGTCAAAATGTTTTTTGAGCTTCTTCCAAGAAGCGGTTTCTGTTGGGTTTAGAGTACTTAAAGCCATTTATGTTTTTGTTTTTAGTGTTTAGATTTGGTCGTAAAAATACTGAAATTAGTTGTAAAAGCAGAAGAGACATGAACTATATCTCAATAAAAAAACAGGAAAAACAATGGTAATCCAATTGCTTGTCCTGTTTCATTTGGAATTAAAAAAAGCCTAATTTTTTTGATTATAAATTTCCTATGCTATCCAATTCTCGTTTTAAAGGTTCGATTGCCTGCATAAATCTGGCTTTATTTCTCCCCTCCATGGGTGTTCCAGTAGGCAATTTTAATCGTAGTGCATCTACCTGTACTCCATTTTTCCAAAAACGATAACAAACATGAGGTCCTGTAGCTAAACCTGTACTTCCTACACGACCAATAACGTCTCCTTGATTGACATGCTGACCACGTCTTACCAGAATTTTTGACATGTGTAAATATTGGGTAGAATAGGTTCCGTTGTGTTTTACTTTTACATAATTTCCGTTTCCAGCCGTGTAACCTGTTTGCTCTACCACTCCAGTTGCCGTAGTCATAATAGGTGTTCCTCTGGGTGCCGCATAATCAGTCCCTTTATGCGCCTTCCATCGATGCTGCACTGGATGAAATCTACTGGCAGTAAATCGGGAAGTAATTCGGCTAAATTTAATAGGCGATTTTAGAAAAAAGTTTTTCATTGTTTTTCCATCCTCATCATAATAATCTACTTTTCCCGAAGCTTGATTTTGTACAAATGGAAAAGCATACATAATCTTCCCTTTGTACTCAAAAAAAGCGCCTTCAATATTACTAACTCCATTATAAATCGAATCGTTTATGTAACGTTCATTAAAGGCTATACCAAATCGATCTCCTTTTTTTAATTTAAAAAAGTCAATAGACCAGGAATAAATTTTTGTGATTCGATTTGCCAAATTAACTTCTACTCCAGAATTAGCTAATGTTTCTGACAAAGACCCTTTTAAAACTCCGGTAATTACTCTTCGTTTAATAGTAACTGGTCTTTCTTTTTTAAGCGCCACTACCGCCGAATCCCGAAGATCAAAAATATAATAGCTCAAATCATTGGGTTCATAAATAAAAACCTGAAGTTTATTGGTTTTATTTTTAGAGCGCAGCATAGTAAATGTCCTATTTGGTCGAATACTACGCACATCAAACGTATCTCTAATACTGTTTACAATCTCAAAAATTTTTCGATCCCCAATATTTTGTTTGCTTATAATTGTACCAAAAGTGTCTCCTTTTCTAACGGTATCCTGAACCACATTATAGTCGGAAAAATTAAATCCAAAATCAGAATTATCCTTCTTAGGATTTGTTTTTTTAGTGACTGCTTTTTTTACAGATTCTTTGTCCGAATCTTTACAGGAGATTACTAAGGTTAATGCAATTATAAACGTTAATAGGTACTTCAAACTTTATCTATTTTTCAATTCTACTTCATTTTATTATTGTTCTTGACCCCAATTAGCCAATTCAGCTGAACTCCATAATTCAGGAAAAAATATTCTTTTTTGGTACTTAGGATGCATGTATTTTCGCCAATCACTTCCACCTGTTGCTTCGCCATCGCCTATACCGCTTTGATCAATATATTTTATTGCAACATTTAAATGCTGCATTACCCAAGTAATATTTACAGTGTAATCAAAATGACGCATGGCTTCCCTTAAAGCTGGAGTCTCTTGATCTTGAACAGGAAGTTGTTTGTATTTTTGCCAAATATTTATTGTCTTATACTCTTCCATATAGTTTAAGAAACTGGCTTTGTATTTTTTTTCGAAAACCTCTAAGGTATAGGATTTTTTTCCTGTTTTATAATCTTTGCCAGCTGCTTGCCAATACAAAATTTCAAACGCATTTTCATTCGAAATAGTATAATCAAAAGAAGCTCTAAAACGATTATCGATTAAATTAACTAAATCGGTGGCGCAAAATTCAATCAAACGGTATTGCGCACTTTGAAAACCGCTAGCTGGAGTAAGTGTATTTCTAAATTTCATATACTGATCTACATCCATACCATTTTCCATAATGGTAAATGAAGTAGTAAGCATATCAAAATAACGGCTAACGCGTGAAAGTCTATCAGTAAAAAAAGCGGCTTGAATATTTTGGGAGCTGGAGATTTGATTCATCTCCCAAAGTATCATTTTGAATATTAATTCGTTAGTTTGATGATAGAGAATAAAGACCATTTCATCAGGCAGAACGGTTCTTTGAACTTGTAAATTCAATAAAGCATCCGTTTGGATATAATCCCAATAAGTAACGGGTTTTGACCAAAGTAAGCCTTCTAATTGCGTATCCGTTTTTTGATTGATGGATTCGTATTTTTGCTCTATTTCTTTTAAAATACCTGCTGTATTCTCACTAATATTCATTACTTCTTTATTTTAAACGGAGCTTTCAATCCTTTGAAACCATCCAAATCGGCTTTTAGCGAACCTACCGCTAAATCGGCCTTGATGCGTATGGGTAATCTGTTTTCATCGTCTGAAACCCAAACTGTTAAACTCTCTTGTTCTTTAAAAACGCGTCCAGATTGCACTAAAGGTCTAAAAATCATTGTAGACACGACTCCAAATTTAGTTGTAATATTCTCGCGTCCCATAAACTTTAACTTAAATTTTGTGGTTTCGTCATCAAAAAACATGTCAATTGCAATATATTCTCCTGGTTTAATTTTATCAATTGAAGGATGATTTCGAAGATAATAGAAAGTTGACAATATATCCTGAGTATTATCTGGAATTACAAAAGTTTTCTCGGTTTTTCTTTTATGATCTTTCACCGTAATTCTATTTGATGATTGATTAAAAAAACCTTCCTGATTTTTAGTATATCCTCCTTCGTTGATATTTCGAACAAAGTGATAGGGATTTCCTGAATTCTTATCGATGTAGCTTTCATAAACATCAGCTACTTTGAAAAAAAAGCGAGACACGCCTGTAGTGTAACCTTTACCTATAACATGAAAAACTTTTTTGTTATGTATCGTGGCGTCTTTAACTTCGAGTGTGGCGTATCCAGCATTTACAAATCCGTAATGAATACGGAATTTAAACCATTCGCCTACATCATAAGCATCTTCTTTAGAAGAGTCAAAGCTTACGGTTAAAATCAATAATAAAAGCAGAATTATTTTTTTCATAACTTACTGTAATTGTTTTATTGATTCAAACTTGCAAATTTTGTTCCAAATATATTAAAACAAAAAAACTCAGTCAAATAATGACTGAGTTTTTATGCTATTAACCAACCAAAAAATTATAAATTATTAAATTTATATAAATCAAAAGGAAACCACCCCTTTTGTTTTGATAATACAAAGATAAGGCAAGAAAATGCGATTTCTACAACAAAAATGGAGTTTAACAAAATTTTAAAATAAGATTCGGAAGGGATGCTATTTTTTTTTACATATCATAAAAAAACAAGCTATAAAAAATAAAAGTGGCAATTTTAACATTAGTTGAAAAATTAAAGACACCTTTATTTAAGATTCATAAGGCTTTTTTTAACATAAAAAAAGCCTAGTACGCACCAAAAAATGGCATTTATTAGGTTTTAAAAAATACTGGTGTTTTCTAATTTTGGAGTTTAAAAAGGAAATCCAACACTAAACCAAGTGTAACCGCTATTGGTTTCGGGAGACCAGCTTCGTTTAACTTCAATAGGACCAATGGCTGTTTCTAAACCATAACCTAATGCGTAACCAGAAAATCTAGGTATAGAAATCCAATCAACAGTTTGAAAAATATTTTCTCCAATATTTGCATAATTGGCTGTTATATTGATATGGTTTTTTTTAAAAATTTCGTAATCAAAAGTTAGTAAAGACTTAATATAGCTATTTCCTCCTATGCTTAGAAAGTCATATCCATAAAAATGACTGAAATTATTTGAAACATTATATCCAAATCCTCCCAGAATAAAATTAAAAAAAGGTACACTTTTACTCCCTACTGAAAATCCTGCTTCTGATTGAATTTTTACTGTAGCCGATTTAAACAATTGAAATGCCACACTAAAATTAGCCTTAGCAATTGAAAATGGCTCAAACTGTTTTGTGTAATCCGAGGAATACAAATAAGAATGAATGTCTCCAGAAAAACACCACCCATTTTTAGGAAAAAATTTATTGTCCAGAGAATCAAAATCAAATCGAGCAAAAATACTAACATAATCACTTTTATCTATTACTGGATCAGCATTAGACAATGTACCCGAATTAATATTCAAATATTTGTATTCTAAACCACCGCCGATTAAGAAACGCTGTGCAAATAATGTTTGAAAATACATTTCATTTGTCAAATCAAACAAATTTACATTTAGGCTTTTAATACCTAAATCTACAAAATCCAAATTAGTTATTTGTCCCTCAACATTGCGATTAAACTTATTCAAATACGATTTAAATCCAAGACTAATATTGTAGCCGTTTTCAACATAATAATCAAAATTATACCTGAAATTATCTCCCAAAATAACATCAAAAGAAGCCACATCATTTTTAAAGATATTCTTTTTATGAGTCATATTAACTAGAACCGCACTTTTATAAAGTCCATCAAAATGTAATCCGAATTTCAAATAAGTATCTGTTGGATTCTCTTTTAAAACCAAATTCAAGTCATCATTTCCATTGTTATCCTCAAAATAATAATCAATAGCACTAAAATTCTCTGTGGCATTTAAATTATTGATACCTGCTTGCAGTTGCCCATAACTAATTTTAGTATCCGGTTTAAACCGAAGCTTTCCATAAATATATTCCTTGGTATAATTCTTCAGCGTATTACAATTAATATTTACAATTTGTAAACTGTCACCCTGATTTTTTAGCTTCGGTTTCTCATAATTTTTCAAATCTCCAGCTAATTGTTTCAAACGCTCAAAAACTGAAAAAGCAGCTTCTTCTCCCTTAGCCACTATTTGTTTACCACTACTAAATGACATTACTCCGTAATCTTTAATGTCAGGTCGAATGTAAATATCGGTTTTTAATATATTTTCCTTCATCTTATCAATAGAATGAAGATTGGTAATTTGAACTAGGATTTTTGTAGCATCATTAAGCCCTTTTCTATCCAATAAATCATTTTGTACATCGACACCAATAATAATATCAGCACCTAATTTTCTAATTTCACCAATTGGATAATTATTAACTACTCCTCCATCCACAAGAAATCGATCTTGATATTCTACTGGAGAAAATAGCGACGGAAAGGCAGAACTAGCAATCATAGCTCGTGCTAGATTCCCTTTATCTAAAACCACTTGTTCCCCAGTTTCAATATCTGTACCAATACATAAAAAAGGAATTTCTAACTTATTAAAATCTCTGAGATGCCGAACATTTCTTGTAATCCGGCTCAGTAAATTAAAATTATACAAGCCCTTAGAAAGTGCATCTGGCACTCCTATTTTATACTTATTAAAAGGTAAAACGAGTGCATAAACCTCATCGTTCCTTTTTTCGTAAAAGTTCTTCGTTGCTCTGGGAATATAATCGCTTAATAATTCATCAAAATCAGTTTCATTAAAAATAGAATCGAGCTGTGCCGCATTGTACCCCACAGCATATAAACCTCCTACTACCGCTCCCATACTGGTTCCGCCAATGTAATCAATCTTAATCCCCGCTTCTTCGATAACTTTAAGGACACCAATATGAGCAAATCCTTTCGCACCTCCTCCACTTAGAACCAATCCTATTTTTGGCCTCTCTTTTTGCTGCTGAGAGAACGCAATTAAACCGCTAAAAAAAACAACTAAGATGAGAATATATTTTTTCATAAAACAACCTTCATTTTTGAACATTTAATAGTTGAAATCTAATTAGTTCGTTGAAATTTTGTAAAAATCGGTAATTTTTTTGGCTTTTGATAGTCCTACAACGCCTGAAATTTCTTTTTCTGTTGCCAATTTCAATCTTTTAACACTTTTAAAATGCTGAATCAAAGTCAACATGGTTTTTTCGCCAATTCCAGGGATGGATTCTATTGAAGAATTCAAAGCGGCTTTGCTTCTTTTATCTCTATGATGTGTAATTCCAAAACGATGCGCTTCATTTCTCAATTGCTGAATTATTTTCAAAGTTTCCGATTTTTTGTCCAGATATAACGGAACCGAATCACCCGGATAAAATAATTCTTCTAATCTTTTAGCAATACCAATAATGCTAATTTTCCCTCGCAAACCTAACTCATCAATACTTTTCAATGCCGATGACAATTGCCCTTTTCCTCCATCAATAATAATCAATTGCGGTAAAGGCTGTTCTTCCTCTAACAAGCGTTTGTAACGACGATACACTACTTCTTCCATCGACGCAAAATCATCAGGGCCTTCTACCGTTTTTATATTAAAGTGACGGTAATCTTTCTTACTTGGTTTTCCATCTTTAAAAACCACACAGGCCGAAACTGGATTCGTTCCTTGAATATTGGAATTATCAAAACATTCTATGTGTCTTGGTTCCACAGGCAAACGCAAATCTTTTTGCATTTGCGCCATAATTCTATTCGTATGTCGGTCTGGATCTACAATTTGCAATTGCTTTAATTGTTCGATGCGATAAAATTTTGCATTTCGAATAGACAAATCTAAAATTTGCTTTTTATCTCCTAATTGCGGAACGGTAACTTTGATGTTTTCGCCCAGGTCAACTGCAAAAGGAACAATCACTTCTTTCGATAATAACTGGAATCGTTCTCTCAATTCTATTATTGCTAATTCTAACAATTCTTCATCGGTTTCGGCTAATTTTTTCTTGATTTCCATAGTATGCGAACGAATAATCGAACCATGAGAAATTTGTAAAAAATTGACATAAGCGGCACTTTCGTCAGCAACAATAGAAAACACATCAATATTGGTGATTTTAGGATTTACAATCGTAGAACGCGATTGGTAATTTTCTAAAATTGCTATTTTTTCTTTTATTTTTTGCGCTTCTTCAAAATGCATTTGCTGTGCCAAATCCATCATCAATTTCTTGAAATGCTTCATACTTTCTTTGAAATTTCCTTTCAGAATTTCTCGGATGGCATTGACTTGTTTTTGGTATTCTTCTAATGATTCGTAGCCTTCACAAGGGCCTTTGCAATTACCAATGTGATATTCGAGACAAACCTTAAACTTGCCACTTTCTATATTGGATTCGCTCAAATCATAATTACAAGTGCGTAGTGGGTACAATTCTTTAATCAATTCCAGAATTGTACTCACGGTTTTAAAACTGGTATAAGGCCCAAAATATTCCGAACCATCTTTAACCATTCTTCGGGTAGAAAATATTCTCGAAAAAGGTTCTTTTTTGATACAAATCCAGGGGTAACTTTTATCATCGCGCAACAACACATTGTAACGCGGCTGAAGGGTTTTTATCAAATTATTTTCTAACAAAAGCGCATCAGTCTCCGTAGGAACCACAATGTGTTTTATGGTTACAATTTTCTTAACCAGCACATTGGTTTTTGCAGTATCGTGAATTTTATTAAAATAAGACGAAACTCGTTTTTTTAAATTCTTGGCTTTACCCACATACAAAATTTTACCTTCCTTATCATAATATTGATAAACGCCAGGACCGTCTGGTAAAGTTTGAATTTGAAGTTCGAGAGCTGTTTTTTGCATTAGAATTTTATTTCAAAAAAAGATAGAAAACATTAAATGAGTCAAAAAATTAATGATTTAGGACTATTATTTGAATTCTAACCAAATTTACGAATTACAAATAATTATTTTTCTACTTTTAACTTTTTTAATTCTGCAATGCGAAACACAAGACCCATCACGATTCTAGGAGAGACTATTTTAGCTGGCGAAAGCAAAACCATCGATATGGAAATTGCTAAGTTGCATAATTCTGCCAAGTTAAAAATCCCAATAATCATTCAGCGTTCTAAAATTGATGGTCCTGTAGTGTTATTTTCGGCAGGAATTCATGGCGACGAAATCAACGGAACGGAAATTGTACGCCAAATCATTACTAAGAAAATTAATAAACCCAAAAAAGGAACTATTATTTGTATTCCCATCATTAATATGTTTGGTTTTATTAATAAATCTAGAGAATTTCCAGACGGAAGAGATTTAAATCGTGTTTTCCCGGGAAGTAAAAAAGGTTCGCTCGCCAGCCAATTTGCACATCACATCTTAACCGAAATAATGCCTATTGTAGACTACGCGGTGGATTTTCATGCTGGAGGCGCCAGTCGATTTAATGCTCCGCAAATACGTCTCGAACCTAACAATGAAGCACTCAAAACCTTAGCCGATGTTTTTAACGCTCCTTTTACGTTATATTCTAAAAACATTGCGGGTTCGTTTAGAAATGCCTGCCAGAAATCCAATGTAAAAATGCTTCTTTTTGAAGGTGGAAAATCATTAGACATTAATGACGAAATTGCAAATATTGGCTTAGAAGGTGTAAAGCGTTTTTTAGAACATCTGGACATGCTAAACCCGAAACACAATGCCACTAAAAGCAAAGAAAAAAGCATCCACATCGAAAGATCAACATGGATTAGAGCCAATCATTCGGGCTTATTACACAATTCGAACAGCATTGGAACTTTTGTCAAAAAAGGAATGGTACTAGCCACTATTACCGATCCATTTGGTAAATTTGAACGAAAAGTAAAAGCACCAAATGACGGCTATATTATTAATGCTAATCATTCGCCTATTGTTTACCAAGGAGATGCCATTTATCATATTTCAAAAACATTAGTTAATGGAAACCCATAAAAAAGAATTACGCCTAAAATACAAAACATTGCGAAAACAACTTTCAGAAAATGAAATGGAAGCAATGAGTTTAGCCATAAGCAATCAACTGCTACAACTCGATATTTGGGACAAAAATTATTTTCACATTTTTTTACCCATTGTAGAACACCATGAAATAGACACCGAATTAATTTTACATCTTCTTTCTGGAAAAGACAAAGAAATTCTCATTTCGAAATCTAATTTTCAAACGCGAGAAATGACACATTACCTTTTAACCGATACTACCAAAATTAAAAAAAACGAATACAATATTCCTGAACCTGTTGACGGCATAGAAGTGCCATCAAAAAAAATAGAAGTGGTTTTTATTCCTCTTTTAGCCTTTGATACAAAAGGACATCGCGTGGGTTATGGCAAAGGTTTCTATGATAAATTTTTAGGCGAATGCCAAGCCACAACGATTAAGATTGGGCTTTCATTCTTTGAAGCCGAGGAACGAATTGAAGATGTTCACGACGGAGATATGCAATTGGACTATTGTGTGACTCCAAAAACGATTTACAAATTCTAATCTAAAAAAAATCCGTCCTATTTTTTAAATAAGACGGATTCATACTTTCTATATCTTTATAAGTTTAGTGCTTCTGATGAAATGCTCGCTGGTTAAAAACAATCAAAATCCCAACTCCTGTTGAAATGGCCATATCGGCAACATTAAAAATAGCATTGAAAAAAGTAAAATCTCTTCCGCCCCAAACGGGTAACCAACTAGGAAGATTTCCATGCCAAAATGGAAAGTAAAACATATCGACTACTTTTCCATGAAAGTATTTGCCGTAAGGCTGATCTGAAAATAAAGTCGCTAATTGCGAACTACTATCGTCAAAAATAACCCCATAAAAAACCGAGTCAATAATATTCCCGAATGCTCCTGCCAGAATTAAAGCAATGGCTACAACTAAATAATTAGAACTGTGTTTTCTTTCAATAGCATCCCACAACCAATAGCCAATTCCGCCAACAGCCACTAATCGAAACAGGGTCAGGAACAATTTTCCGTAAGTTCCAGGAATTTGAGTTCCCCAAGCCATTCCTTCATTTTCAATAAAATGAATTTTGAACCAATTGAAAACTTCAACTTCTTCTCCTAATATAAAATTAGTTTTTACGTATATTTTAGAAATCTGATCTACTAATAATACAATGAAAATAAGCAGATAGGCTTTTGGTAATGACATTTTAAAAATTTTAAGTGCGCAAAAATAGGTAATTTATAAAAAATTAAATTCCAAATCCCAATAATTTTACAATTAAGATTGGAATTTGGAATTTTAATAATGCAATTTTAATTATTATCGTTGAAGATTTTTAGCTTCAATACTCATTGTAGCATGAGGAACAATTTTTAATCTTTCTTTACCAATTAATTTACCTGTTACTTTACAAACCCCGTATGTTTTGTTTTCCACACGGAATAAAGCATTCTTTAAATCACGAATGAATTTCTCCTGACGGATAGCCAATTGAGAGTTGGCTTCCTTAGACATAGTCTCGCTACCTTCTTCAAACGCTTTAAATGTTGGAGACGTATCGTCTGTACCGTTATTTAAATCATTCATGTAAGCACTTTTAATTAAATCTAAATCGGCTTGTGCTTTTTGTATTTTATTTTGAATTATCTCTTTGAACTCTGCCAAGTCGGCGTCCGAGTATCGTGTTGCTTCATCTATCATAATCTATGTTATTTAGTAATCGTTATTTTAGTTTTAATGTCATCAAATTCAATTTCTGTGCCACTTTCTATGTTTTCCTCAAAAACCAACTCTTCCGTTAAGGTTTCTGATTTAATGTAAGCGTTATTCTCCTGAACCGCTGCTTCTAAAACAGCATTATTTTGCAAATAGACCTTAATCTTATCGGTTACTTCAAATCCTGAATCTTTTCTGATGTTCTGGATTCGGTTGACCAATTCTCTTGCAATTCCTTCTTTTTTCAATTCTTCTGAAATTGTGATGTCAAGCGCAACGGTGATTCCGTTAGAATTGGCAACAAGCCAACCCTCAATATCCTGAGAGGTTATCTCTACATCGGCTAAGGATAAAATTACGTCTTTTCCTGCAATAACAATTTTTACACTTCCTTCCTTATCCAATTGATTAATTTGATCTGGAGAAAAAGATTGTATCTCTTTGGAAATCAATACCATATCTTTACCAAAACGCGGCCCAAGTGCTTTAAAATTAGGCTTAATTTGTTTCACCAATACTCCCGAAGCATCGTCTAAAAGTTCAATTTCTTTCACGTTTACCTCTGCTTTTATTAGCTCAGAAACCGCCTCAATTTCAGCTCGTTGTTTCTCGTCAAGTACTGGAATCATTACCTTTTGCAACGGTTGACGCACCTTAATCATCTCCTTCTTACGCAGTGATAAAACTAGTGATGAAATAGTCTGCGCTTTCTGCATTTTGCTCTCTAACGATTTATCAACAAAGTTTTCAACGTATTTTGGAAATTCCGCCAAATGTACACTATCAAATTTTTCCGACTGTGTTGCCAAAGTTAAGTCTCTGTAAAGCTTGTCCATAAAGAACGGAGCTATAGGTGCACTCAGTTTACTTACGGCTAACAAACAAGTATACAAAGTTTGGTAAGCAGCAATTTTATCCTGGGCATATTCCCCTTTCCAGAAACGACGACGACACAAACGAACGTACCAGTTACTCAAGTTTTCCTGAACGAAATCAGAAATGGCACGAGCAGCTCTTGTAGGTTCATAATCCGCATAAGCTTCATCAACAAATTGGATTAAAGTATGTAATTCGGATAAAATCCAACGGTCAATTTCTGGTCTCTCATTCAACGGTATCTCAGCTTCTTCATATTTGAATCCATCAATATTGGCATACAATGAAAAGAACGAATAAGTGTTGTATAAAGTTCCGAAGAACTTGCGGCGCACCTCAGCAATTCCCTCAATATCAAACTTTAAGTTATCCCAAGGATTGGCATTTGAAATCATGTACCAGCGCGTAGCATCAGGACCGTATTCTGCAATGGTTTCAAAAGGATCTGTCGCATTTCCTAAACGTTTGGACATTTTTTGTCCGTTTTTATCCAAAACCAAACCATTCGAAACTACATTTTTATAAGCTACTTTATCAAAAACCAAAGTCCCAATAGCATGTAAAGTATAAAACCATCCACGGGTTTGATCGACACCTTCAGCAATAAAATCAGCTGGGAATGATTTATTTCCGTCAATTAATGCTGCGTTTTCAAAAGGATAATGCCATTGTGCATAAGGCATTGCACCCGAATCGAACCAAACATCAATTAAATCGCTCTCGCGTTTCATTGGTTGGCCTGAAGCCGAAACTAATGTTATTTCATCCACTACATTTTTATGCAAATCAATTACATCATAGTTGGATTCAGCCATATTTCCAATTTCGAAACCTTTAAATGGATTTTCTTTTTGAAAACCGGCTTCGATAGATTTCTCAATCGCATTGTACAATTCTTCTACTGAACCAATCAAGATTTCTTCTTGTTTGTCCTCTGTTCTCCAAATTGGTAATGGAATTCCCCAATATCTAGAACGTGACAAGTTCCAGTCGTTGGCATTTTTCAACCAGTTTCCAAAACGACCTTCTCCTGTAGCTTTTGGCTTCCAGTTGATCGTTTCATTCAATTCGAACATTCTATCTCTTACTTCTGTGATTTTAATAAACCAAGAGTCCAGCGGATAGTACAAAATAGGTTTATCCGTTCTCCAGCAATGTGGGTAACTGTGTACGTATTTTTCAACCTTAAAGGCTTTGTTTTGTTCTTTTAAAAAAATAGCAATCTCGACATCTACCGAACGTTCTGGCGCCTGATCGGCATCATAATATTCGTTTTTCACGTATTTCCCAGCAAATGCTTCGCCTACATGAACCGTAAATTTCCCCTGCAAATCGACTAATGGAACAGCAGAACCATTTTCGTCTAAAACCAACATGGGTGGGACTTCTGGCGTAGCTTCTTTGGCCACCTTAGCATCATCAGCACCAAAAGTGGGTGCCGTATGTACAATTCCTGTTCCATCCTCGGTAGTAACAAAATCTCCAGCAATTACTCGAAACGCATTTTCCGGATTTTGATAAGGCAATGCCCAAGGCAATAATTGCTCGTAACGAATGCCTACCAAATCAGCTCCTTTAGCTTCCGCTAAAATTTGATATGGTATTTTCTTATCGCCTTCTTTGAAATTTTCAAAATCAGCTGCCTCTTCACTTAAGAAAAATCCTTTCCCGAATTGTTTGCCCACTAAATTCTTTGCCAAAACCACATTGATGGGCTCAAAAGTATATTGGTTGAAAGTCTTCACTAAAACATAATCGATTTTTGGACCCACTGTCAAAGCGGTGTTGGAAGGTAAAGTCCAAGGCGTTGTTGTCCAAGCTAAAAAATAAAAATCCTCCCCTAGCCCCTCCGAAGGAGGGGAAACTAGGCCGAAAGCTTTGGCAAAAGTATTTTCCTCAATACCTCCCTCTCCTTTGGAGAGGGCTGGGGAGAGGACTTTGAACTGTGCCACAATGGTAGTATCTGTCACATCACGGTAACTTCCCGGCTGATTGACTTCATGCGAAGACAATCCTGTTCCAGCCTTTGGAGAATACGGCTGAATGGTGTAGCCTTTGTACATCAAATCCTTGTTGTAGATTTGTTTCAACAACCACCAAACCGATTCCATGTATTTGGGCTTGTAGGTCACATACGGATCTTCCATATCTACCCAATAGCCCATTTTTTCGGTCAAATCGTTCCATACGTCGGTATAGCGCATAACGGTTTTTTTACACGCTTCGTTGTATTCTTCTACCGAAATGGTTTTTCCGATATCTTCTTTGGTAATTCCTAATTCCTTCTCAGTACCTAATTCTACAGGCAAACCATGCGTATCCCAACCGGCTTTACGCTTTACTTGAAAACCTTTTTGGGTTTTATATCTGCAAAAAATATCTTTAATCGCACGCGCCATCACGTGGTGAATTCCCGGTAATCCGTTTGCCGAAGGTGGGCCTTCAAAAAACACGTAAGGGCTTGCCCCTTCGCGGGTAGTTACACTCTTTTCAAATATATTCTCTTTCTTCCAAAAATCCAGAACTTCCGACGCTACTGTTGGCAAGTCAAGTCCTTTGTACTCAGTAAATTTTGTACTCATTGTATCCTTTTCTTAAACGAGGTGCGAAAGTAAGGAATTTTGAGGAAATTAGAGAAAAGAGTGAGGAAAAAAGAGCTAATAAACACAATTATAGAGGGTTTTTGCAAAAAACAACAAAGTTGTAACCATTAAAACTGTTACAACTTTCTCGTTTTTACCGCAAAGCTAGTCATTGCGAGGAACGAAGCAATCTCATTCAGTGATGCTACATAGTGGCTCAACTTAATGGTAACTAGTTAACAGTATGAGATTGCTTCGCCAGTTCGCTATCGCTCGTGCCCTACGGAATGACAAACTAGGCGGTTTTAGTTTGTGAAAAAGACCGTTCTTTAAAGATTTTTTACCCACAATCTTGTCATTCCGTAGGAATCTCAGCAAGTAAATCTACAAAGTTACTCCCCTCTCGAAATCCTAAAAGTAATTTATCGAAAACCCCATAGTTGCGGAATCTCAGCGGTTCCGTTCAACAGGAGTTTCATTGTTGGCTTTTCAAGCCCAACGAAACTCTAGCTATTATAAGCCGTAGTTTTTTATACTTCTTTGTCATTTATTTTTTCCAGCCTCTTTTTAATTTCCAAATCACTTTCTAATTGAGAAATTTCTTGTTCCATATTTCTCAAAGTAAATACTGTAACCAACGGAATTGCTATAATAAATACAGCCGCTTCAAACAGTATTGCATTTACATAACCATATTGCTCAATCAGGCTTCCTCTTCTCAATGGAAAATATGGCAAAACAAACATTACGGCAATGACCAAAACAATCATTTTTGGAATGTCTTTTTTGAGCTTTATTAGCGCTTTAGATTTGTCTTCGATTTCCTTTTCGATTTCTTTAATAGAATTTTTTTCTGGCATTTTTATATTGTGGTTCTATCTTTACGCGGGCTGTCTATGGCTTATAACGTCCCACTACTACAGCGGGTTTGGGACTAAATTAAGCCCTATTTTCGGATTTGCCAAATCTTCCAAATACAAAACCAATTTCAAATTAAGCCTAATACCCAAATTGCTTGTAGCGTGTGTTGTGCGTTCGTGTTTTATTTAATACTTTCTTTCAAAAGACTTACCATTGAAGATAAATACTCCACTTGGATTAGCTCCTCCTAACCACAATTCTCCTTGTTTGCTTTTATATATAGTCAAAATGTGTTTACTCTCAAGTCCATCGTCATTAGTAAAATTTTTAACAGAATTACCATCATACTTCCATACTCCTGATTCTACAGTCCCAAGCCAAATGTTTCCTGAAGTATCCTCTCCAATTGAGAATGCTCTTTCGAGTGAATTGTCTTTTGTGTCCTCTTTTTTCAATTTTTGTTGTGCAGTGAAATTTATTGCTTCTTTTCCATCATATACCAAAACACCTTTTCCATTATTAGCAATCCAAAGATTTCCTTTGCTATCCTCAAACAAGCCTCGAATATGCAAAAAACCATTTTCTCCATTAAGTCCAAGATATTCATCGGTTATAATCTTAAAGTCTGAGCCATTATATCCAATTAACGCCTTGTAAGTTCCAAACCAAATCGTACCATTTTTACTTTTTAAGAAAGGTGTTGAAATTGAATAACCAAACCTACGCTCATCTTCGGATTTAGGTGTGACAGGAAATGTGCGATATGAAAGTTTTTTTCCATCATACTGATATACACCAGGATTATTTTCAAGTTTGTTGTAACCCTCTATTTCATCACCTTTAAACCATAGGTCGCTATCAGCCAATTTCCATTGTTTTGTTGAATCGTAATTTCTTTGCTTATAAATAGATATTTTTTTTCCATCATAAATACTTAATCCCTTACCACATTCAAACCATATTATACCATTTTTATCTTCATAAATATTTCTTACTTGATTATGGCTCAAACCGTTTTCTGTTGTGAAATATTGAAATTTACCATTTTGAAGCAAACACACACCTTCGTTGAAACTTCCAAACCAGATATTTCCCTTACTATCTTCTAAAAATGCCCGAACTCCTGTTGTGTATTTCAACAATTTGCTGTCAGTTTTAGTGTGTATTATCTGATTTTCTTTATTTGATTTTCTTTGATTATTACAAGAAATTGTTGCAACAATCAAAATTGTATAAAAAATGATAAATATTTTTTGATTATAAGATTTTACTTTCATTCTTCTGTTTTTTATTAACATGCCGCACAACGTCAGACTGTGAAAAAACTAAAATCATCCTCTTGAGAATCTTATATTTGAGTTTTTTCTTTGGTAGCTCTCCGAATACTTTCTAGATTTGAAGAGGTTTTTTCACAGCCTGACGTTTGGCAGCTTGGCGATGTGGCGTATTAAGGAAGCCTAAACTTTCGGTTAATGACTAATTTTACAAGTACAAAACCATCTTTAAATTTAGCCTAAACCCGCCATATTGCCAAACGGCGGTTAGGTGCTGCCGCTATTTGTATTCTTCATCAAATTGTTTTGTCCACTCTTTTACAAGTAGCGGAACACGAGTAGCAACTTCTTTTCCAAATATGACTTCTGTTACTAGTCCCATATGCAACATATCACAGATTCTACATAAATAAGATTTTCCCATTCCCCACCAAGTGTTGTGATCGTCAATCATTAAACAATGATGAATTATTCTTCCTAAATGCTCTCTAACTTCATTTAGTTCGTAACCGTCGAGTTGAGTTTCGTAAACTCCATCAGCAACACGACTTCCAAATGTAGTTGTGTAATAATATTCTTTGATTTCCCATAAGGCAATTGGATTTATAACATTTGGGAATGACCCATCAACTCTTCGTGACAAACTACGAATTGGAAAATTATTATGAGTAAAAGCAGATAATTCCTTTGGATCATAATTACAATCATATCCTTTTGAGTTAGCTTCAATTAGCATATTTATAATAGAAGTAAAATATGCTGGACCTTGTTTTTCGCCTTTCTGTTTATTTAAAGGTTCTGGACAAGTTGGATTTAAATCAGCTTTAAGTTTTGTGTACAAAGCTTTGGCTTGTGCTAAGTTCTGAAGATTTGGTTCAATATGATTAGTTAGAAAATCAGCACGAAATTGAAAATATTCAATAAGTAAACTGCCGAAGGCAGTTACATTATTGTTTAAAACAATTTTGCTAGAATCTAATCCTAGCTTATCGTATGCAATTTCAATATCTTGAATTGATGGAACTTTAATAGTCCCAATTCCTCTGTTTGTGTAACCAACTTTTTGACTAATTAGTTTTACATTTGCCCAAAACTCTTGTGGCTGTTTTAAAAATTTACTTTCTGCTTGCATTTATTTTATTTTCAAATTCGGTTAGAAATTCCATTGTGTTTGTGTTAAAGCACTTTAAAATTTCCCGAAGCTCAATAAAATCGATTCTTCTTTCTCCACTTTCAAATTTGCTAATAAAGGATTGAGGAACTTTAAGTAAGTCGGCTAGATCTGATTGTCGAAGTCCAGAAGACACTCGAAGTTGATATAACATTTCGAGAAGTACTTTATTTTCCTTACTATTTATCGACTTTTTCACAAATTCAAAATTATATCCTAAAACAGCATATCCCAAAATAGGATAATAGCACAAATGTATTATCTTTGAAAAATAAATTTAAATAATATGCAACTCACATTAGAAGAAAAATATGGAACTTATTATCCACCAAAATCGCAATTATTAAAATGGGTTGGAAATAAACAAAAGTTTGCTGCTGAAATTACAAGAAGTTTTCCAACTCAATTCGGAAGATATTTTGAACCATTTCTTGGAAGTGGTGCAATTTTAGCGACAGTAGCACCACATAATGGATTAGGTTCTGATACATTTGAGCCGTTAATGCAGATTTGGAAAATGCTAAAAATAGATTCTAATGAATTGGTTTCTTGGTACGCAGAAAGACGCAATAGAATAGGGGTTGAAACAAAAGAAGAAGTTTATAAAAGCGTTTTAGCTTCTTATAATACAAGTCCGAACGGTGCAGATTTTCTTTTTTTAACTCGTTCTTGTTATGGTGGAATAATTCGTTTTCGCAAAGCTGACGGATATATGTCAACACCTTGCGGTGTTCACGATCCTATTTCCGTTGAAAGTTTTTCAAAGCGTGTGAATGAATGGAAAAATCGTTTAAATAAAGTTGATTTTGAGCATTGTGATTATAGAGAAGCTTTTTCTAAAGCTAAATACGGAGATTTAATTTATTGTGATCCTCCATATTCTCATAGTCAAACAATTCTTTACGGAGCACAAGATTTTCGATTAGAAGATTTACTGTTAGAAATTGATAAGGCAAAATCAAAAGGTGTTCGTGTAGCATTAAGTATTGATGGGCATAAGAAATCAGGAAATTTACTTTGCGATTTGCCAATTGAAAGTGGTCTTTTTGAAAATGAACTTTATATTAATTGTGGTAGATCGATGTTAAGAAGATTTCAATTAGAAGGACAAACTTTGGAAAACGAAAATGTTTCAGATCGTTTATTATTAAGTTATTAGTTCTGGTTTCGGAGGGCGGTTGCACCTAACGTTTGGTCGCTTGGCGATGTGGCGGATTAAGGAAGCCTAATCTTTCGGTTAATGACTAATTTCCCAAGTACAAAACCAACTTCAAATTAAGCCTAATCCCGCCATATTGCCAAACGACGGTTAGCAGATGTGGCTTTCACGATATTAGTTTTGAGTGTTAATTTTATATTTTTCCTGCAATTCCAATTGCATACATAGCTTTCTCAATTTCAGCACTTGTACTCGCATCTATTTCGTATAATTCTTTTCCATAGTTGCTATAAATTGTTTCAGAAATGTTATGAATAGTATCTAGATTTTTTTTAATAATATTGGATTTAGCTTTAAGATTAGCATATAAACCTTTTGGAACTTCCTGAATTGCATTACCAAATATAGTATAACCTTTCACAGTTGACCTTACACTTTTTTCGATTTGAACTGCTATATTGTAATTTTCAGCTTCAAGATTTTTAACTTTAAGCTTGGTAGATTTCCACTCTTGAGAGGTTAAGTATTTTTCTAGTTTGATTTGGTTAGATTTATTAATTAAATTCTGAATAGAATCATTAATGTGTTCTTTTCTTAAAGAAGCTTCAAGTTTATTCTTTTCTTCTAATTTGTTAATTGAATCTAATTTTATTTTATTCTGTTTTTCTATAGTTGCTAATGAATCCACCTTTTTCTTCTTCAATTCTAATATGGCATTATCTTTAAGTATTTGTTCGTTTTGAATTTCATTGTATTTTTTTACATTTATGACTATTTCGTTTCTTTTTTTTACAGTTGAGCTGTAGAGTTTTAACATTTTATCTCTACCCGTAAATAATTTTAAAGGGTCTAAATTATCAATATCTGATTTATATCGTTCCAATTCAAAGTCTAGATTTGTAATAGAATTTTCAAAATCGGTTATGCTACTATTACTATATTGATTAGATTCAACTAATTTTATATATGAATTCCCTGCATTTTCTGCTATTTTTAAATATTTCTCAATGTCTTGAGCTTTTGAATATTGTGTAGAAAAAGAGATTAATGCTATTAATGTAATCTTGATTAAATATTTCATAATTATTTATTTTTTGTTTTGAATTAAAAGTCTTATCTTAATTTCTCAAATAGATCATTTACTAATGTGTTTATTCGGAATTCACTAGCTAAACTGCCAGTTAATTTTTCAATTTTTATCCTATTTAGAGAACTATTTGATAAATGCTTTATAGCAAATATTTTATTTGTTTTAAGTTTTAAATCTGATTTTTTTTGAATTTCACTTAAAGCTAATTCTGCTTTTTTTCCAAAGCAAAAAATAAATCTTTCAATATCGTACAATTCATTATGCAATCGGATTAGATTATTTTTGTCTTTAATTTCAGATCTAGTTGGTTCAGTTTTATGTGGGGTCAAATTTTTATGATAAACTGATTTAACAGAATTTGTTATTCTAAAATCATATCTATTTGTAAAATCATATTCGAGCTTTTCGAATAATTTAGTTAAAAAATAATCTAAATTTTTTCCAGTTTGACCTGAAACTGGTTTACCTTGTTCTTCTTCTTTTTTCCCAGGACAGCTAAAAACTAAAGCAATATCAGTTTTAATTCCTTTGTTAAAATGGTAATCTTTCATAAGCTTTTAGGATTCCTCATTTTTTGCCATATCTGCTAACGGTTTGGCGCTTGGCGAAGAAGCGGATTTCGAAGCTCTAAGCTGTCTGCCAGTACTGAACTTGATACGAAGCTCAAAACTTCATTTAAGCACTGAACCCGCTTTTTTGCCAAATGCCTGTTAGCAGTTCGGACTTTATACAAATGTTCTGCATTCATTTGCAATTGCTTCAATTAGTTCTTTTGTTATTAGAGTACTGAATTGTCTCGTATGAATCAATATTCGTTTTGGTTTTTCTAAATTATCATAATGTAGGTTATACCAATTTCCTTTTGATAGAACATTAGTTTTACCAGTCCATTTTACTCCAAAAGTCTTTTGAATGTCAAAATCAAAATCTTTATGATAATGACCGCTAGCTAAAATAATAACATCAAAATCTCTGAAAAAATTTAAGGCAAAAAGTTTCTCTCTATCTTTTATACTTTTAATTCTTAATAAATCGCCCTTGGGAATATGGCTACTTTGCTTTGCGTTTAATTGATTCATTTCAGATTGAAAACAAAATTTGTGAAAGTCAATTAAATCCTTTTTTTCTTTTACTGTATTTTTGTAAATAAAATCAGTCAAATATTGGTAATAATACCAAGTTGTTGATGTTCCACTTTCTCCCGTAATTGTCCCATCTTTCTTTTCTCTCCTTATCGTAAATTTTTGTCCCTTCCAAGGAAACAAAGCATTGTCTTCCAAAAATCCAATATCCTCAATAGACTTGTTCTTTGAGACAATATCGTCCCAACTTTTTAGATTGATTTTACTCATTTCATCAAATCCTATTTTATCATTTGATGTTTCCTTTCCAATAAGTAGAATTTTGCCATTAGGATTGCCTAAACCTAAATATAAGTTATTAGCATTACTATAATTGAATGCTTCTAAAAAATCTTTGTCAAATCTTGAATTTTCTTTCATAGTGGTTGTTTTAGTCTGACTGCTAACGTTCTCGCGCTACAAGCAGTTTGGGACTAAATTAAGCCCATTCTTCGGATTTGCCAAATCTTCCAAATACAAAACCAATTTCAAATTAAGCATAATACCCAAATTGCTTGTAGCGTGTGTTAGCCGTTCGGT
The DNA here is from genome assembly GCF_041729725.1 of Flavobacterium zubiriense. Taxonomy (NCBI): domain Bacteria; kingdom Pseudomonadati; phylum Bacteroidota; class Flavobacteriia; order Flavobacteriales; family Flavobacteriaceae; genus Flavobacterium; species Flavobacterium zubiriense. Next base: position 81,749 of record NZ_JBCFQL010000017.1, read on the forward strand.
TTTATAAATTCAATGGCGTAAATCCCCAATCTTGTCTATAGCTTTTTACATCAAAACCTTTAGTTTTTTCGTTATAGTTTAGTTGATATATTCTAGCATTTCTTCTGTCAAAATAACAATTATAATTAATTATGAAATCTTCTGGATGCCATTCTCTTTTCATTTTTTCATAATTTTTACGAAGTCTTACAAATGCAGAATCAGAAACTTCTCTTGGTATATTTGAATTTGAAATTATCGTTCTATAAATAAGTAAGCTGTCTTTTTCTTCTAATTCTTTTGTAATCAACAACGATTGTAGCATTTCATTTACCACTTCATACTTTACATTTTTGTCTTTTCTAGGATTTTTTGGCTCTGGGAATATGCTCAAAGCATTATTTAATTCAACTTTGAAAGTTGAGGCTATTTTACATACGTTTTTTATTGGTTTATCAAATGGAAATTCCCAATAGTCTTTGTATTTATTGTTAAAGAATGGAATTGACGAACATTCTTTTTTTGAATTAATCAGAACAATTATTTGCTGATTGTCTTTTATGCTATCTGGTTCAGAAAATAATTGAATTTCAAAATCAAATTCTCCATTTTTTACACTTTTAACAAGTTTGTAATCATTTCCAAAGGTTTTCTTTGTAGTTTTTAATTGAGGAAATCTTTCAATTGCATTTTGAATTGATTTTTCAATATTTTTGTCATTCTTTTCAGAACAACTACTTATTAATATGAAGAGAAAAAAGTAAAAGAAATAATTATATTTTTTCATTATGTTCGGTTTTTTCGACGTTCTGGTAAACTGACGGCTAACGTTCCCGCGCTACAAGCAGTTTGGGACTAAATTAAGCCCATTATTCGGATTTGCCTAATCTTCCAAATACAATACCAACTTCAAATTGAGCCTAAAACCCAAATTGCTTGTAGCGTGTGTTAGCAACCGTATCTTTATGAAATCCAGGTTTCCTCAATTTTAGCAATAATCCATTTATTCTTTATCTTTTTGATGACAACTGAATATCCTAAACCACATTTTCCACCACAACTATAACTGACATCTAAAATACCAGATTCTTTTTTGGCATCGAATTTAATATGAGAGAAAGACATAGCGCCAGCAAATTTCGGATATTTAGATTCCCAATTTTTATACTCTTCAACTTTCGGGAGTTCTGTAAAATGCTTAAAAATAAATTTTTTATTGTTGTATTTTTCTATGTTAGTTTGGCTGTTTATTATGCCTTCATTTCCAATTGCAATTACAAGATTTAGTGTGTCTTTTTTCAGTGCTGTCCTTTTAATTTCACACTCTAAATCTCTTTGCTTTTGTCCAATCGAATCCAATCCTATCCATTGGCCATTTTTGTCATAGATAGGTTTTCCTTGTTCTGGAAAACAGGTATAAAGTCTTTTGTCGATGTAAGTTGAATCTACTATCTTTATGAATACTTCGTCAAAGACGTTTTGTTCAAATTCCGATTCAGAGACTTTTTTTTCACATCCCAAAAAGATGAAAGTCAAAATTATAATTATGATATTTAGTTGCTTCATTTCTGATATGGTTGCTAACGTTTCGCAGCTTGGCGAAGTGGCGGACTTTGAAGCACTTGCTTTCAATTCATTACTAAACTTCATTTGAAAACCAAATGTTCAATTTAGCACTAAACCCGCCATTTTGCCAAACTGCTGTTAGCGGTTCGGGCTTCTTTTAAGCCGTTTTAAGTTTCTTATCAAATTACTTTTTAATCAATGTTATTATAAGAGTAATTAATCCAATAAACAATAATCCCAACCCAAATAATAATATAATAGTACTTATTGGGTGTCCTAATTTAGTTGTCCAAGCAAATGCGTTTAAAAGCCAACCTAAAACGATTTCTCCACAAGAAATTATTATTTTTTTCTTTTTTGTCAATGAGTCAGTCTATTATATTAAAATCAATGTGTTTATGCTCTGAAATTATTTCAAGAATAATGTCGAAAAGGGTTTGTCCGTTTTGTTCAACTAATTCTTTAAGTCCTTTTTCAAAATGTTGAAGATTTACTTCATTATTTTTCCAAAAAATGATTCTTTCTTCATACCATTTTTTTGTTGCATCGAATCCTAAATCTATTTTGCTTTTTAAACTGTTTTTCCAAGTCAATTTAATTGGTTCTTTGTATTCATAAACGCCAAACCCACCTCGAAGCAAATCATTAAAAGCGTCTAAATTATGTCCTGTTTGCCAATTGAGGTTTTTGGTCAATATTCGGTCAATTTCGTCATAAAAACTTTCCAAGTCTGAAAAATTGTTTCCGTTGATTATGATTGTCTTCTTGTTCATTCTGTGTCGTCTTTTAGCCTGACCGCTAACGTTTTGCAGCTACCCGAAGGTGGCGATTTCGAAGCACTTCACTGTCAACCAAGCAGAAACTTTGATAGAAGCACAAAGCTTGATTGAACCACTGAACCGCCACTTTTGGGTAGGTGCTGTTAGCGGTTCGGGCTTCTCTGTCTATGATAGGTTGAAGTATAAAGTTTGTAGTCATATTTGAAAAAGTCAGTTAAATTTTGGTTTTACAATTTTAAGTTCAACTAGTCGTTGCTTCTTCCAAGGTGGTGCAGATTCATATTTATTCCTTTGTCCTGATTCCCAATTAAGAATTTTGGCGTAAGGTTTTCTTTCTTCGCCCTTTGGATTGTCAATTGGATAAAGTTTTTTCATATCTAACCAGTCTAGAACATCAAACTCAAAGTTGTTTTTTTCCTTACCAATTATTGTGTCAATTCCTAAGTCATTTAAATCCTTTGACCGAGATTCTACAAGTTCAGTTTGTGTTCCGTTTTTTCTATGATTTCTAATAAAAGTGAGATTGTCAGCCAACCAGCCGCCTAATTCTGCTATTTTTGGGTCGGAATCAGTTTGAGAAGGAATCCATCTTCTTATTCCTGCTTTCAAACATTTGTTTTTTAAATCTTCCAAGTCAATCAAGCGTTGAATAAATCCATTTTGATTTACCACACCACCTTCATTTTCAGATTCGGTTAAGAATTTAACTTCTTTAAGTCTTTTGATTTCATAGTCAGTAATTTTTCTTCGTTTAGTTTTATAGTTTTCTTCGTTTTCAAGTTGTCTCAATCTTAACCTTTGTTCCAAACACCATTGTCCTAAATCATTTAAAGGGTTTCGCTTGTTATTTTTATCTACTGTTATCCAAGCATAGTCTTGATTTATTGATTTACAATAAGCATTTACTCTTGCTAATTTGTTTTCCCATTTTTGCATCCATATAACTTCGTTGGGGTTTCCCCAAAAGAAATTTTCTTTATTCAATAATTCCAAATGTTCGGGTAAAATTGCCCTTACACCATTTTCATCTTTATGACCATAAAACTCTCTTTGTCTTTTATACCAATTATACAATTTGTGAGATTTAGGTATTATGGTATTGCCGTTATTTTCAATTTTGAATTGCTTAAATTCTTCAAAATAAATTGGCCAGCTTTTTCTATAATCGTCAGAAATTGCAAATCTATTTTTTGTCGAGTTGGAATTTGGATTAGCTTTTCTTGTTTTTTCTTCTTCAATTTTTCTTAATCTTTCTTCTTCTCTTAGTCTTTCTTCTTCATTAATTTTCTCTTCTTCTTTTTCAAATTCCTTATCAGCAATTTGATGTTTTTCTTTATATACTTTATATCTTTTTTCGTAGTCTAAAATTGTTTCAAGTTTTTCAATTTTTTTTGATTTGGTTTTGAAATAATTTAGTTGGTCTAGTAAGTCATTATGAAGTAGTGAATCTGTCGCTGTATCGCATTCAATTGATATTTCAATATTTGTTTCCAAACCACCGCTGGTCAAATTAGCAGAACCGATAAATACTTTCACTTCATTTTGTGTTCGTAATAAGAATATTTTCGGGTGAAATGTTGGTGATTTTTCTCTGTTAAGATAAATTGTATGACCGTCATTAAAAAGTTGCTTTAAAGCACTTGGTTCTGTCTGATAAAAATTTGTTCCAACAAAGAATGTAACCTTAGTTTTTTTTTGATTTATTAATTCTAGCAAACTTTTCAGTCCCGAAAATTTAAGAAATGCAGTGCAAATAGTAATTTCTTCTGCAAGTTCAATTGCATTTAAAATTTCAGTTTTGTGATTTCTGTTTTCGCTATTTGAAAGTAACTTCATTGTTCTGTCGGTGTTGTCTTTTAGCCTGACCGCTAACGTTTTGCAGCTACCCGAAGGTGGCGATTTCGGAGCACTTCACTGTCAACCAAGCAGAAACTTTGATAGAAGCACAAAGCTTGATTTAACCACTGAACCGCCACTTTTGGGTAGGTGCTGTTATAGGGCGTTTTTCTTTCTTCTGTCGTCATTTTACAATCTTTTGAATTGAAGGTTCGTCAACTCTTAACCACCTTAAAATTTCCTTCGCTCTTGTTTTGTCTTTCTTTTTGGCTCTATCAAACTCGTCCATTAGTCCGCTTTCCCAAAGTCTTTCATTCACTGTCATTCCTGATAGACTTACAATTTTTTGAATTCTGTAAAGTATTTGTTCGTCAATGAGTTTTTTAAAAATGTGTTCACAAGCTTCTTTTTCAGTTGTAAAAGTTCTTATTGAGTGTTTCTCACCACGCTCTTTATAAAAAGTTTCATATTCAAATCCGTTTTGTCCTTGTCTTATTGTTAAGCCTATTTTGTCATTGTCGTCAGTAGATCCGAAAAGTCCGTGAAGGAAATATTGGTCTTCGCCAATTCCATTGCTTTTTAATTTTGTATGTAGTTCAGCTAATGTCATTTTAATCGATTGTTACACTGCCGATTATTATATAATCAAATTCGTCATTTTCTTCTTTTACCAAAGCACCGCCAACTGTCACAGAGTAATGTTGTCCAAGTGGTTTAAATGTTTCCTTTTCATATCTTGGTTTAAGTTCGATTAGGTCGCTTGTCAATTTTTTGCCTTTTATTGGTTTAGTCAATTTAACCAATAACTTTTCTCCACCACGGTCAGAAATAATCGTCCCGAAAAGATTTTCTTCCCAATCCCAAGGTTCACTTACTATTATTCTTACTGTTTGTCCTTTCAAACTCATTGTAGTTGTGTCGTCTTTTAAAATGCCCTATAACGTTTTGCAGCTACCCGAAGGTGGCAATTTCGAAGCACTTCACTGTCAACCAAGCACAAACTTTGATAGAAGCACGAAGCTTGATTTAACCACTGAACCGCCACTTTTGGGTAGGTGCTGTTATAGGCTGGCATTCTTGTCGTCATTGAGCTAAAAGTTTATTTTCTGCAATTACTTTTTTCAAGTTTTCGCCCCAAAATGTTATTCCGCCAAATTTGTCGACACAGTTTTGAAGTGAATTCAATTTGTCTAAAGTCGGCAAAATATAATTTTCAAAGTCTGATTTAAGTTCGGCAATAAAGTCATTCAAGTCCGCTTGTTCAGTCAGAACATAACCCGTTTTGTTTCTGAATTTATACTCCTTTCTATTGTCCGGTAAATAATAACTTTCTCTTAAATACACTGTCAAGTCGTGAACTGTTGGCTTCTTTTTGTTCGTGTCAGTCATTGTAGCTTTTAAAGCAACTCCAATATTGAAACAAAAGTCAACGTTGTCTTTACTGTTCCAAGAAAAATTCTGCAAGTTGATTAAGGTGAAAAAGTCGCCTTTGTCTTTCCACCATGTTTGTCCACTTGTCAGGTAGCCGAAATTTTTTAAAGTCGGTTTCAAGTAAGTCTTGATAAACTGTGTCTGTTTTTCTTTTGCAGTCATTTTTTTTAAATGTTCTGTGTCGTCCGCTATGCTTGCCTATAACGTTTTGCAGCTACCCGAAGGGCGGGACTTTTACCACAAAACTTGATTTGAAATACTGATGTTTGATTAACCACAAAACTGTCTTTGGAACACGAAACCCCGCCTTTTGGGTAGGT